>JBCBDH010000243.1:0-8548 GCA_038529855.1 Bacteroidota bacterium
CCCGCATCTCTCAGCGCAGCGGTCTCCCTCCCAATAAAAAAAGCCCTCTTGGGAATATTCCTTCGAGGGCTCGTATCTCTATTTAGGTATGTTAGTTGAGTTCCGTTGATTTTTAGGGGCAAAATGAGGAGCTGCCTTTAACAGCTCCACTATCTATTCATTATATCTGTCTATGCTAGTAAACGACTAATTCTTCTGTGTATGATAGCGATCAGAAAAGAGCTACAAAGACCAATGGCTAGTCCGATACTCACGCAGCCCATATTGAGGCCAATGCTCATGCCTAAGCCAATGCCTATAGCCATCCAAGTTCCGATTCTAGGTTGATGATACTCATCTGAAGATTTAGTGGTTTTCATTTTTCTTAAGGGTTTTAGGTTTTAATAAATAAGACTGATTGTCTGATCAATACGATTACTAAATTATCATCATTTGAGCTTCCGATCATCTTTGTTGGATTAACTTCCTGAAAAATTCGATAAACCTAGTAGAAATTCGATAAAGGCTTTTTTGAGTTAATACCACCTAAAAATCGGTTCAAACCATTGACTGTCAATAGTTTAAAACATCAGCATCGTGCAAAAACTACTTATTAACCTTATGGCCAATGCCCATACAGCCTTAGCCTCAGCTATTTAGAGCTAAAGTAAGCAGGCACTTGGCTGGCTATAGGAGCAATAGCTAGTCCGCACTTTCCAGTGTTTTGGTTCAGTTGATTTTTAGTAAAAAAGATGGGCAGGGTTGGATCTTAATAATCCAGACCGACAGGTACCTCGTAATTTTGGCGGTAAGCCTGTTTGATTTGTTTGCGGGCGATAAAAATGCGGCTTTTGACCGTACCTAGTGGAAGGCCAAGCGTTTCGGCAATTTCTTCATAGCTAAAGCCCTGATAAAACATCTTAAAGGGCTTATTGAAGCGATCGTCTACATCTTCAATCATGCGGCTCAGCTCCTTCATCAAGATGTTGGATTCAGCTGCATTTCGCGCTTTGGGTTTTTCGGAAAAGTAGGTATTGACCTTTTCATTGACATAGGCCAAAAAACGTTTTTTCCGACGATAGCCATTGATGAAGGCATTACGCATGATGGTCTTCATCCAAGCCATAAAATTAGTGCCTTCCCTGAATTTTTCTCCGTTCTTCAAAGCCAGGTAAAGCGTCTCCTGAAACAAGTCTTCTGCCTCATTGATATCCTTCGTCAAACTCATAGCAAAAGCCTGGAGCTGAGAAGAGGATTTTTGAGACAGATTGTCCAGCAGTTCTCTCGGAATACTTTGTGTCTCTTTCATTTTTTACTGGATACTATTTTGAAAATCTGCTAGTTGGATTTTCATCTATTCGTTTTGACTATTTGAAGATAGCCCAGACCTAAGAAATGCTTCTTTTTTTTAGACCAGCAGACACAAACTGTCGATAAACGCATGGTCTTTTTTTAAGAGTGTGGGATTAGTGGAAAGCTTGGATAATGGGCAAGAGGGAAGGTAGTACGCTAGTGATAAGATGAAAGTGGTTATTCCCGCGATTGTCAGACTGACCTGTGCGCGCAACTGTCGGACTGACCCCGCTCTAGCGGGGAGTCAGTCCGACAGAGCCACCCACGCATAGCCATTAAAAAGAATATGGTCAGGTATAAGAGTACTGCTATAGAGCTTGCCAATTAGAAAACTCAACTGTCGTCTGAAAGGCGACTAAAAATCACCCTTCTCAAGAGCGGGCGACATGGCGAAATACTGTTTGAGCAGAGCGAGTTTATTTCGCCTAGATTTTTGCTTCATTTTTATCGACTGAAAAATGAAGACCCAGGCTCAAAAAAGCCAGTCAGGTATTGGGCAGCGCCGAAATACTTTGAAACAAAAAGTACCTTACAGGCATTCCCACAGAATGGCCAAGAACACAGTTTCCAATGCCGTCAAGAATTGACCCTTTCACACAACTATCGGACTGACCCCGCTCTAGCGGGGAGTCAGTCCGACAGAGCCACCCAAATTATTTATTGCAGCATTTTCTTGGCGATATCTGCGGGGATGGCATCTTTGTGTACCATAATGGAAACAGTCTTCAGTTTTGCATAGGCTTCAGACATATACAAAAAGCCTTTGTAGTCGCTGATCTCTCCCCAGGAATTTTTGATGAGGAAATAGCGGGTTCCATTTTTATCTTTCGCCGTACCTGTGAGGTGCATCAGGTGGTCATCTGTGGTAGAGTAGCTTTCAAAGGTTTCCTGACGCATCTCTTGACTGACTTTTACTTCTTCGCCAGGTTCGACAAAGAGGTCTTCGCGTTTGGGATCTTTTGGAAGAATCGCTATGCCGTTTTTAGCAGAAAAACCCTTTTCACTGACATCGCCATCCCAAGCAACGGAGTAGCCTTTACCGATAGCGTATTCCATAATGGCCATCAATTCGTCAATGGGAACATTGTAAAAAGAGCCATTGGAATAATTATCTGGGATTTCCAAAATGAATTGCTCGTAAAAGGGATGGTGCACATAGGAGCTGATGTTGACATAATCTTTGGATTTGATATCCATGCTTTCCACAAAGCTTTTTGGAGTGTAGTCGCGTCCTTGGTAGGTAAATTGCTTTGGGGCTTCGCCAAGGTATACATCTAGTATTTTGTCAAAGGCAAGGGGCCATTTGGCGCTCAGTCTTTTGCGTTTGAGCACTCCATCCAGCATACCTTTTAGGACCGTCGCCATTTCGCTATGGTCATGCCGCGTCTCCCCTTCGAGCTTTCCAGAGTAGACTGATTCTGGGACCATTCCATGCCGCTGAACGACATTGATCAGATCATGGGATAGAGAACCCTGGCTAAAATTGGCCTTTCCTTGACGGAGGACATAATTACGTGCCTTATCTCTGTAGATATTTCGAACGACGTACATTTCTGAAAGATCGTGACTGCCCTTGCCTTTGCGAAGCAACTCTGACTCTAGAAAAGAAGCGGTGGCAAAACTCCAGCAGGTACCCGTATTATCCTGACTTTTTACCGTCGTACAGTCAATTTTTTTATCAATTATAAAATTATAGGCCACCTCATTTTTAAGATCGACCTGGGCCAAAAGCAAGTTAGACCATCCGAAGGTCAGCAACAAAGCAAAGACCGTAATACACCATTTAGCATTCATGGTTAGTGGAGTTGAAAGGTGAAGAAAATTACTACACTTTAAATTTGCGAACAAATTCTTTAAAGAACAATTCAAATCGACGTTTGCCCTCTGCTGTATCCATAATGGACTGATAAAAGGAGGGTCTGGTAAGGATTTTTAGATCCGAAAGCGAATTTTTAAACATTTTAACCTTACGCTTCTTCATAGCCTTTTCGGCTTCTTCATTGGATTTGCGCAGATTGCGGCGATTGATAAAGCCATAGTACTTAAACTCTTCTCCCATCTCTGCCTTATAGGATGCCGTGTCTTCCACAATATTGGTAAATTCTAATGTAGACAGCACATCTACCTCACTACCGATTACTGGAATCAAAATACCATCGCAATATTGAAGCAGCATGATGGTAGAGGAGTCTTTCTTAGCATCCGTCATACGAGGTACATCAATGAAGATCACGTCGTAATCCGAGCCAAATCGCTTTAAAAAAGTTTGTACTCTTCGCGGCGTCAAGGCTTCGACCTCAATGAGGGGATCATCTTCGTATAAGGCACTTTCATTTTCATACATCTCACTGACACTTCCTTGCGCATCACAATCAATGATCAAGACTCTTTTTCGGCAGTATTCCGCTACGGCAACAGCTAATAAAATGGTGACAACAGATTTTCCAACGCCCCCTTTACTATTGGCTACGCTGAAAATTCGAGTTTGTTTATCCATGATAGATGGGTTTAAATGAGAGTAGCAAGTTTACAGAATTTTCGCTATAAACACGACCTAGACATCCATATTTTTCCTGCAAATTGTCCTTTCGTGTATCTGGATGGAGTTCGCTTGCCTATAATATTTTAGCGAACTGCGTTCGCTGGTGGGTAATGCTTTGACGAACGATGAACCTTGTTGTGGGATAGTTTGGTGGGTGGGGTGAAAATTTTTAATGGCTGCCTGCGATTGTCGGACTGACCCTTTCGCGGAACTGTCGGACTGACCCCGCTTTGGCGGGGAGTCAGTCCGACAGGGCGGCCCGCATGATTGTTATTGGATATTTAAGTTAGGATGGCTAAGATTTCCTTGGCAATATCTGGATTGAGTTGTCCATTGTGCAAGACATTGACCATTTTTATCTGGCAATAATGGGTAGGGCTATCGGGGGAAGTGAGTTGGAAAGGGCTTGGTGGGAGATCATCTAGCTCACCCGTGGCGGGATATAGCAATACCGCATGTTGGGCTTGAAAATATTGATTGTAAATAAATACCTGTTTAAGATCGGCCATGGAAGGTTTTTGTTTTTTTAATTGCTTCCATTTGGTATCGAGAATGTATCGCTTATTGCGATAGACCAGCAGCATATCTGGTCGTATGTGTCGGCGGTTCCAAAAGGCTTTGTGTTGCTGGCGATATACGCGAAGTTCAGCATTTTCTAATTCCTGAAATTTTCGATACAGGTATTCCTCAAATAATACATTCATATCAAACATCAGGGCGAGCAAGGGCTGTCGGCCCATTTGTACATCAGGACTGAAATTAAAAATCAGTAGGCGAGCCATATCTAGCGCTTTGTAATAAGCCGCTGCTTTTCGATCAAATTTTAACTGCTCAAAATGTTGGGACTTGACTTCCAATCGCTCTACCGCTGGAAACTGTCGCATCAAAGCCTGCAATTTTTCTTGTAAGCGAGGCATCAAAGGCAGACGAGCCAAAACCAAGAGGGCTTCTCGCAATATTCGGTTGGCCATATGGTTGTAGTTATACGCTGCATAACGCGCATAGCATCGCTCCATATGGCTATAGTTGTGTTGGATCTGTTTTTCAAATCTCAGTTGGCCTTTCCAAACCCGCAAATTAGCTTCCTCCATCCAGTAGGTCTTAAATAGCCCCTTACGCATTAAGTCAATTAATTCCTCCATAAATAGGGAGAAATACAAATCCAAAATCGAATTTTGATGTAATTGCAGATAGGCCGTCCCAGGATTTTCTATACGAAGTAGTTTACAAATTCGCAACATCCGAATCAAAACCCCCTGCCATTGCGAGGTATCCGCCTCCTGCCCCACCTTTGGCAAAACTTCTATGACTAAAGAACCAATCTGAATCGCCCCAACATAGTGAGAAAAGCGAACCGCTCGGTGTCGCAGTTGGTAATAGCGCTGTTCGTGCTGAGCGGCATAAGTAGCCAAGCGATTAAAATGTTCCCACTCAAAACGGACACCCTCCACCTCCTCCCCTACTCTGAGGGTTTGGTGCTCAAAAACGCGGAGTCGCTTGAGCTTTGCTCTGGATGGATAGGGAAAAAATCGACGATTCATGCAGTCTGTTTAATCAACCAAAGATAAATAAAGTGATTTTTTTTGTGACAAATTAACTTTTTCCCCGTCACAAAAGCGAATTTTTACTTAAACCAGCCTATTCCGAACAAACCTAAATCTTATTGATCATGGAAGTACTGAGTACTAACCTGAATGTACTTATTCAGAACCTTATTGCATGGGCGCCAAAATTGGTTGGGGCTATCCTTGTTTTACTTATTGGACTTTGGATCATTGGTGGCATTAATCGAATGGTGCGCAAAGCCATGGATCGCTCTGGCATTGATAAAGATGTGATTCCCTTTTTATCTTCTTTAGTTAGTGTACTATTAAAAGTGATGTTGATACTTAGTGTAGCTGGCATGGTCGGTATTGAAACTACCTCTTTTGTCGCCTTGATCGGTATGATAGGATTAGCTGTTGGGATGGCGCTACAAGGTACACTTGGACATTTTGCAGCAGGGGTTATGATACTGATTTTCAAGCCTTACCGCGTAGGTGATCTGGTGGATTTACAAGGACAAGTGGGACATGTAGATGAAGTACAGGTCTTTAATACCGTCATTACAAGTCTTGATAATAAAAAGGTCATTATTCCCAATGGCATCGCTACCAGTGGTATTATGACCAATTTATCGACTAATGAAAACCTTAGAGTGGACCTCAATGTAGCCATGCCCTATGAATCAGATTTCGAGGAGGTACAAGGCATTATTCATCGCGCGCTGATGAATACACCTAATGTATTAGTAAATCCAAGCCCTGTGGTGGAGATCGAAAAATTTGATGAACACAACATTCTGTTAGCAGTGCGTCCCTATGCAACGACGGCCGATTATTGGGAGGTTTATTTTAACAGTTACAAAAATATCAAAGCTGCTTTGGGTAAGGCTGGTATCCCCGTTGCTTATCCCAAACGCAAGGTTTGGATGGAGTCCGCGACTAACAATAGCAATCACTTAAGTACAACAAGTGCAGCCTAGCTCCCCGAGAGCTAGCTTGATGCAGCGCTGTGAATACACATTGACAAGAGTGCAACTGAGTAACCTTATCGCCCGACTATGGCGGTAAGGTTTTTTTCTTTAATTTTCGAGCTGTTTGAAGACCTAATGGCCTATTGATGATAAAGAAATTGATCCGCCCTGTTCTCTATCTACTCTATCTTTTGATCATTGTAGAAGTTACCCTACGTTTTGTATATGCCAATGCTGACTTTACCAAGCGCCTCTACGCCAATGAAGAAGGCTACTGGCACAGGGAATGGGTGCGCAAACATCGCGATGGCGGCCCTCTGGCTTACAAAATGGACCTTTTCCATCCCCAGAGAGGCTGGTCGACCAAAGGCAATTATTCAGAGCAGAAAAAACAGAATAGCGAAAACATAGTCACCAGTACCAATGACCGCGGCTTAAGGGGTTGGCGCAACTTCACCTATGAAAAGCGCCAAGACCAGTTGCGCATACTACTCATTGGCGACTCCTTCACTTTTGGCGAAGATGTCAGCGATAAGGAAGTATTTGCCCATCAACTACAAGAAATGCTCCCCCAAGCAGAAATCATCAACATGGGCGTACACGGCTATGCCCACGACCAAATGATGCTACTACTCAAAGAGGAAGGGCTTAAATACCAACCCGATATTGTCATCATCAATTTTTTGAGCGAGGATATGTCGAGAAATATGCTCAACTTTCGCGATTTCGCCAAACCCAAATTCCAAGTCATCAATGATCAACTCGTCCGCACCAATCCCCATCTTCCCACTCCCGAGCAAGTGATCAAATGGGCTTGGGCCAAACCGCGCATTCAGTACCTCTGGTCCTATGTCCAGTATCGGGCCCAAAATAAATCTGGTAAATACCAGCAACAAATGGAGGAAGTAACCCGCCATTTGCTAAAGGAGATGGTAAAAAGTATAGACTCCATTGGTAGTACGCCTGTGTTGGCTTTTCTACCCTATGGCGATCAAATCGTTGATCAGCGCGATCAAATACCAGAAGAAGATTTTCTCTTTGATTTTTGTGAGCAAGAACAACTCGACTATTGTTTTACGACGCGGCTTCGCTTTAGGGAAAAGACCGCTCAGGGGGTCAAGTTTAAGACAAAATATCATTATAAGGCGCCAGGGCATGTAGCAGTGGCGGAGTCGATTTATGGTTTTTTGGAGGAGGAAGGTTTGTTGCCAGATAGTTTGGTAGAGGTGGGGGGAATTGGGGATTGGAGAAGAGTTGGGGATTAGTAAAATATAATATTAATTATTATACGATTATTAGTTAATTTGATAAAAGGGCCACCATTGGGGTGGGCTCCCAACCCAGGCCACCACCGCCGACCGCCAATTCTGAGGCATCTGAGAAGCCAAAGCTCCGCTTCCTCTCGCGCTGGGCTTACGTCGCAAAAGTTAATTCCCAAAGTGTCTTTTAGAACATGTTCCTATAAAGGACGCAGCAAGTCAGAAATTCCATAAATAAATTTTCGGTTTTGAAGATCAATTTTTAACCTCAACAACTTAATAAACTGTTTATCAGCTATTTATCAAAGATAAAAAAGTCAAAAAAAATTACAGTTCAATGCCTCTTCAAGCAGATTTCCTCTACCCTAATTAGACCTAGCCCCTCCCTGCACCGCTCTCTGCTTAATAAACTGTGAAGGCGTCATTTGATAATGCGCTTTGAAGACCTTGTAGAAAGTAGCTTTGGAGGCGAAGCCAGCAGCTTCAGCCAGGGCCATGATGGTGTATTGCTGCGTTTGCTCCTTACTGAGTTGACGTTCAAATTCTTTTAGGCGATAGCTGTTGATGTATTGATAGTAGTTGGAGTCCAAGTGGCGGGTGAACAGTTGGGAGAGGCGGTTTTCGGGGACGTGGAGGGCCAGGGCCAAATCAGCAAGACTCAGCTTTGGATTGAGATAGGGTTGTTTTTGGGTCATGTAATCTTCCAGCTGGTTAAATAGGGTCGCTAATTCGCTATCGTCTTGTTGGTCATGACCGTACTGATCATTGGATAGGATATTGAAATAATTCGAAAAACGAATGGATTTGAAGACTAGGCTAAAGATAAAAACGGTATACATCAATAGGAGCCAATACTCAAATTGGCTGATGAAGTAATTGGCATTAAAACACCAAAATAGG
>JBCBDH010000244.1:0-8533 GCA_038529855.1 Bacteroidota bacterium
TGGAGGACGCGTCTTTTCGAGAGCGATTGATCCGCAATTGTCGGGAAGCGGGGGAGGTCCTTTGTTGGGAGCGAGAAGCGGAGCGATTGGTCGCTATTTATGCAGGACTTTTTTATTAACTTGCGCACTTAAAATCAAATAATAAGCCCCACTATGATAAAAATCGATGGTAAACAACTGGCTGCAACCATTAAAGAGGAGATTGCTGCCGACGTCGAAACCTTAAAAAAGGATGGACATAAGGTGCCGCATTTGGTGGCTGTACTTATTGGTGAAGATCCCGCTAGTCAGGTTTATGTGCGCAATAAAGTGCGCTCCTGTGAGACAGCAGGCTTCAAATCTACCCTCATCCGAAGAGCAGCAGATATTTCCGAGACCGAATTACTTTCTATTGTCGCGGAGTTGAATGCCGATAAGGACGTCGATGGTTTTATTGTTCAGTTGCCTTTACCCGATCACATCACTGAGGAAAAGATCACGCTGGCTATTGATCCCAAAAAGGATGTCGATGGCTTTCATCCAGTCAATTTTGGTCGCATGGCACAAGGATTACCAGCCTACTTGCCTGCAACGCCCTTTGGTATTCTCCAAATGCTAGATCGCTACAATATTGAAGTGGAAGGAAAAGAATGTGTGGTGGTCGGGAGAAGTAATATCGTTGGTACACCCATTAGTATCTTGCTGTCGCGTAAGGCTCATCCTGGCAATGCGACCGTTGTCCTTTGCCACAGTCGGACCAAGAATTTAGCTGATTATACCCGCCGCGCGGATATTTTGATTGTCGCTTTGGGCCGCCCAGAATTCATTACTGGAGATATGGTTAAGGAGGGCGTTGTCGTGATTGATGTAGGAATCAATCGGGTAGAGGATGCCACGGCCAAACGCGGTTATCGCTTGCGAGGTGATGTCAATTATGAGGAAGTGGCGCCCAAGAGTAGCTATATCACACCTGTTCCAGGAGGGGTGGGGCCGATGACGGTGACCTCTTTATTGATGAATACCCTGAAGGCTTGCAGGGGGGATATCTATGGTTAAGCCCCCGCTATGACCTACTACCAATACCGCATTCAAAGTCAGCACACGCATCCAGAGATTCTATTGGCTTTTCTCAACCAAATGGCCTTTGAATCTTTTCAGGAAAAGGAAGACCACCTGGAAGCCTATTTGCCAAGTAGCCAATGGTCCGTAGCCTTTGAGCAGGAACTAAAAGCGCTGAGTGAGCAATTGCATTTTTCCTTTCAAAAGGCGGAATTACCTGATCAAAACTGGAATGCCATCTGGGAATCTAATTTCCAAGCCATCATCGTAGAAGATTTTTGTGGCATTCGCGCCGATTTTCACCCACCCATCACCCAAACGACCTATGAAATCGTCATCAACCCCCGCATGGCCTTTGGTACAGGCCATCACGAAACGACCTACATGATGATGGCCACCATGAAGGAACTACCGATTAAGGGACGTAAAGTCCTGGACTACGGTTGTGGGACAGGGATATTGGCCATCCTGGCTGCCAAAATGGGGGCAAGCGAAATACAGGCCAATGACATTGAAAAAGCGGCTTATGAAAACACCCTAGTCAATATCCAAAGCAACCAAACGGAGCATATTCAAGTCTTTGAAGGTGACCTCCATGTGATATCGGCAGCTGAATTTGACCTGATTCTGGCAAATATCAATCGCAACGTACTTTTAGATAGTCTGGAATCGTTATATCAAAAGCTTAAAACGGGAGCTATCCTCCTCATTTCCGGTTTTATAGAAGAAGACGAAGATCAATTGATACGGCAAGGACAAGCGCTTGGATTAAGGTGCATCGGACGAAAGAGTAGAAACAATTGGCGTTGTCTGACGTTCAATCGCTTATAGGAATAAAGCCTTTTTATTAATTACGGATACTGATCTTTACTATGTTCCAAAAATACTTTCTGACAGGGCTGCTTGGCCTGGTATTTTGCTGTTCGCTTTCCGCTCAAAGTCTTGACCAATTCTCTGAAGATCGGGTGGAGTTTATCAAACAAATGGAAACCTTTATGACATCGAGCAAGCGCTCGGTGATGGAGGATATCTATGAGGATTTCGAAAAACAGTTTAAAGGTGGCCTCTTTACTGATGAGGAGTTTGTGGAAATCCTACAGACAAGCAATGCCATGCTCAAACAAAAGATGAAGGCCAGCCCTTATTTTAGCAATTACCTCAAATGCTTGATTTTTGCCAAGAAATCGGATGATGGAGAGGCGCAGCTGAGCAATCTGCATCAGGTGCTCAACAGCATCCTTAACGATATCGAAAATCGCAAGATTAAACCCTACAAGGACTTCCTGGTTTTTGCCCTCGACTTTTACGAGAAAAAAACACTTCGCTACTCCAAAAATGGGGTAACCTGGACGGGCTTATCTGATCAGTTTCAGTTAACCTATGAGGACAAACAACCCATCATTCGCTACGAGCAATTGGATTTGCTGGCCTCCAGAAAAAAGGATACCATCGCCATTCGCGAAACAGCTGGGGTCTATTATCCTGTAGATCAGGTCTGGAAAGGCAATGGTGGAAAGGTATATTGGTCGCGGTTTGGATTGGGAGATGAGGTCTATTGCGAATTGGGGGCTTATGAGGTGAATACCAAAAAGGCCCTTTATCAGGTAGAAGAGTCGAAATTGTATTATCCTGACCTATTCCCTAATGGTGCCGTTATTGGTCGCTTTACGGATAAGGTTGTTGTACAAAATAAGGCGACGGAAGGCTCTTATCCCCGCTTTGAATCGCGAGACTCTATTCTTCAAATCGACAATATTGGAGAGGGAATTACCTATGTAGGAGGTTTTCGTCTGCATGGAACAACGGTATATGGCTATGGTAGTAAGGCCAACAAAGCCCGAATTAGCCTAAAGGATGAAAGCGATACCCAAATTTTTACTGGTGCATCTGAGCTATTTGTCATTCGCAAAAATGAGCGTTTGGCGGCAGAAGGGGTAGAGGCTACGGTTTATTTTGAGCAAGATTCGATCTATCATCCCTCTGTTAATATCAAATACGACATCATTAAAAATGCCATGAGTATGGCAAGAGGGAAGCGAGGAAGTGATCGGAATCCTTTCTTTATTTCCTTGTATAAGATGAATGTTGATGCGGATAATATTGATTGGGACATCAACAGCGATTCTTTGGTGGTGGGTAAACAATTGGTCAGTATTTCCCGAAAACAGGAGGTAGTCTTTGAATCTTTGAAGTATTTCTCAGAAGGGGATTATCGCAAGATTCAAAATATTTCTTCTGTTAATCCTATTGCCGTACTAAAAGTGCTGGCAGAGGAAGAGGGGATGAATACCCTTAGCGCCCACCTGATTGCCGAAAAATTTAATCCAAAGTTTGAGGCTTCCAGTATTCAGAGTTTGCTCTACGACTTGGTATCGCGTGGTTTTATCAACTACGATAGCGATAAGCAAATGGTCGAGATCAAAGACAAAGTCTTTCACTATGCGGATGCTAGTCAGGAAAAAGTGGATTTTGATTACCTAAAGATTCGCTCCACGACGGATCAGGTGAATGGCGTAATGAAGCTCGGCAACAAACAAATGTACACCAATGGCGTCAAGAGCGTAGAATTTAGTAGTACCCAAAGAGTAGCCCTGCGTCCTACAGAACAACACATCACCATCAAGGAAAATCGGGATATGGATTTCGATGGGCGAGTATTCGCTGGCTATGGAATATTAGAAGGAAAGGACTATCAATTTAACTACGAAAAGAACTACATCGAAATGGACTCCATCCGCTATTTCGATCTCTTCGTTCCCTCAGAAGCCAAAGACGAGCAGGGCAATCCAATCGCCTTATCCATAGGCTCTCGAATCGAACATGCCAATGGCGTTTTATTGATTGATGCCCCCAATAATAAGTCAGGGAGGGATGATATTCAGATGTTCCCCTCTTTTAATAGCAAGGGTTTTTCTTATGTCTACTACGATTATGACTCGACCTTTAATGGCTGCTATACCCGTGATTCCTTCTTTTTCAAATTGGATAAATTTAGCTTCAATAGCCTGGATAAATTTGCAAAAGAGGACTTGGCCTTTAAAGGAACAATGGTATCCGCTAATATCTTTCCCGAATTTCGAGAAGTTCTGCTATTGCGCGAAGAGGATCAATCCTTTGGCTTTGTCACCAATTCGCCCACAGAAGGCTATCCAACTTATCTGGCGAAGGGAAATTTCAAAGGAGAAATTGACTTGAGCAATCGCGGCTTTTTAGGCAAGGGAAGCATCAATTACCTACGCGCCACCTTCCAATCAGAAGACATCATCTTCAAACCCAAACAGCTCTCTGCTACAGCTGATAGATTTGATTTGGAGGAAGATCGCGCTGGAATGCCCCAAATCCCACAAGCCGTTGGTTATGATGTATCCATCGACTGGCGACCCTATGAGGATAGTATGTACGTCTTTACCAAAGAGCGTCCTTTTGAACTCTTTAAAGAAAATCGACACAATCTGGAAGGCACCCTCATTTTGACCCCTGGTGGTTTGAAAGGCCGTGGAAAATTCAATTGGGACAAGGGTTTATTTACCGCTAACTTGATGTCCTTTGGTGCCTTTTCTGTTGATTCTGATACGGCTAATCTAAAAATCTATGCCTTTGGCTCTGACGACCTGGCCTTTGATACCAAAAATGTCAATGCCACCCTGGATTTTGATGAACAAGTGGGGCGAATCAAAGCCAACTCTGACGACTTATCAACGACGATGCCCTACAACCAGTATCAAACTTCGATGAATGAGTTTTACTGGGATATGAAAGCAGAAACGATCACCTTCAAATCGGAAAAAGATAAACTCGGAAAATTTGTCTCCATCCATCCCGATCAAGATTCGCTATTTTTTGAAGGAGAATCGGCCTTCTACGATCTGAAAACGAATGAGCTGAAAATTGGCGGAGTTCCTTTTGTCCAAACCTGTGATGCCTTTATCTATACCAATGATGGCAATATTGAAATTAAAAAGGGTGGGGTGATGACAACCCTGAAAGATGCAAAGATTGTAGCCAATACCATTAGTAAATACCACGTCATCAATCGTGCTACAGTCGACATCATAGGAAAGAAAGATTACCGCGCTACTGGTTTTTATGAATACAATATTGGCGATCGCAAACAAGAAATTGAATTTGCAGACATCATTGGTACTCGGGTAGGAAAGGGCAAACGCAGTGAAAAGAAAACGGTTACTCGTGCTACAGGGGAAGTATCCAGCAATGATCAGTTTTACATTGATTACAAAACTGAATACCGCGGAAAGATCAGCTTGAGTGCAGAATCTAAAAACCTACAGTTTGATGGTTTTGCCCGTCTTGATGCCCCCAAAATGCCCAAACCGCAATGGTTTTCCGTTCGCTTTGAAGGGGATAAAAACGATTTGGCTATCATCTATGATGTCCCTAAAAACTATAAGGGCGAGCCCCTCCGTACGGGCCTCTTTCTGAGCAAGGAAACAGCCAAGGTCTATCCAAGCGTGATGATGCCCCTTAAGTTTAGAAAAGACCGCCCCATCCTGGAAGCGAAGGGCCTATTCAAATACGATAAGAGCAAAGACGAATTCAACTTTGGCGATTCCCTCAAAATTGTCGATGGCGTCTTTCAGGGCAACAAACTCAATTTTGCCAATAAGGATGGTAAAGTCACTGTAGAAGGCAAATTCAACATTGGCTCTGGCCTCGACTACATGAGCGTAACCGCCTCTGGTGCCGCCCAGACCTTTTTCCCAGAAGCGGGCACGCCTGATGATGCCCCCGCCCCTGAGGTACTCGCCAATATGATGGCGGGCATTGATATCATCATCCCTGAAAAACTGCTTAAGATCATGATCAATGACCTAAAAGCCAGCAGTTTTGATGCTCGTGTCATCGACTATAAAAAAGATGGCTTTTTCTATGAAAGGGCCCTGGCCGAAATTATCCCTGATGCCAAAGCTTATAATAATGCGGTGGACAATATGAAGAACATTGGCCTGGACTTACCCAATAAGTACGATAATTACGAGTTCTTCTTTAGCAATCTACCCATGAAGTGGAATGCGGAATACCAGTCTTTCGTTTCCGCCCAAGATAAGCTTGGCCTAAGCAGTATCAATGGCGTCCCCATCAACCGCTGGCTAACCAGCTATGTAGAATTCAAAATGCCCACTAATGAGGATGACCGCGTTTACATCTACGTCAAATCCCCCAGTGATTACTACTATTTCTTTGGCTACAAGCAAGGTATCCTAAGTATTGTTTCCAATAATACCAAGTTTAACGATACGCTACTTGCACTTAAGAAAAAGGAGTTGATGGTCAAGATGGATGATGGGGAGATGTTCGAAATCCAAGCGGTAGAGCCGCTTTCTGCACAAGCATTTGTCAATAGGATTAAGGCGACTCGATAGAGATCGCTTCGCTGCGAGAACGTCGCGCACTTCGTGCATTGACTTGGAGACTGTTCAGCTGTAGCTGAACGGTGAGATCGCTTCGCTGTGAGAGGAAGTATATATAATGGGGGACGAACTTCCATCACGATGGGAGTTCGTCCCTTTTTGTATACTTGAGCAGACGCTGGATATTTGACCCGCAGTGAGCCTGCACCTAGCGTAGGCTAGTATACCTTAAACAGCTTTTCATACAGCGAAACCATATCCTTTTATCTCCCGCAGCGCAGCGATCTCACAGTGGCCAAAGGCCACAATCTCTCCTCCCGCAGCACAACGGCCTCCTCTCCAAATATCACATTTATCCATCATATGAGATTTACCCCTTTATGGGTATGCATATGGCTACTTTTTGTTTTACTTTTGTTAAATAGATAATGGGCAAGGTATGCCTGTTAATAGAGAATTGTTTTGACTCTGTGTATATGTTCTGAATTTGGCAGAACTGCTCCTGCTCCTCAAAAACCTTTTAGCCAGTAATTTCTGAGTTTCCCCTTCGGAAAGTGGCGAAAGTACCAAAACCTCCCAATGAGAGCCTTCGTGAATCTGAGAAAAGCCACGCGTTTTTCTTAGCCCCCCTTTTCATCACTTTTTTCGAGGCCAGGAGACTAACACAAAACGAATCAATTAACTAAAACACACGATAATGATGAACAAACACCATCTAGCAGGGCTGCTATTGCTATGCCTATGCACGTCATTTACCCTTACCTACAGCAAATTTCCAGAAAGTAAACAAGCCTTTATCAAGGAATTGGGTACCTATATCATGGCCGCAAAAAAGGAATCGGCCACAAAGACCTTCAAGCGTTTTGAGCAGCATTTCAAAAGTGGAGCATTTGACGAAGGGGAAACCAAGCAAATCATGGAAGTATGTAATAGGATGCTCGAAAAAAAACTGGCCGCTCATCCCTATTTTACTGATTATCTGACCGTACTTTCCGAATTTAAAAATAGCAAAAACGAAAAAGAGAAATTACTTGAATGGAATCAAGTGATTTACCAAATGCTGGGGCAATTAGAAAAAAGACCTTTCAAAACCTTCCTACAGTTTTCCATCCATTTTTTTGAAAAACAAAGCCTGCATTATAGTCCCAAAGGCAGTTCTTGGTATTTCAAGGAAGCGGACTATCAGCTTCGCTTTGAAGAACAGCAACCGTTGATTCACTTTGATCAAGTGGATATTTATGCAGCTAGAAAAGATCAGCAATTATTGATTGCAGCAACTGCGGGCACACACTATCCCTTAAAGAGGTCTTGGCAGGGCGAAGGGGGGAAAGTACAGTGGGAGCAGCAGGGTATGGAAAATGTTTACAGCGAGTTGAGTACTTACGAACTTGATGTGAGTAAGACGCGCTACGAAGCGGAGAATGCTCAACTGTATTATCCTGATTTATTTGGGGATCAAGCCATTACGGGGCATTTGGTAGATAAATTAGTGGTGAAAGGAAAGGGTAAAGAAAGCTCTTATCCTCGTTTTGAATCCACGGAAGGCCCTTTGACGATTGAGGGAATTGGGGCGGGTTTGGTTTATAAGGGGGGCTTTCGCTTGCATGGGCGTACCGTCAATGGAGCGGGTACGGATGAGCAAAAGGCAGAATTGCTGGCTTATAAAGCCAATGGGGAATTGGCCTTTAGGAGCAGGGCAAGGGCTTTTAGTATTCAACAGGGCGACCGCATTACGGGAGAGCAGGTGGAGACGATTCTGTATGCCTATGGTCAGGATTCCATTTATCATCCTTCCGTTCAGTTTAAATATGTTCCTGAGGAGCATTTTCTCCAATTGCAAAGAGGAAAACGCGGGAGTGATCGCAATCCCTTTTACGACTCTTATCACGGCGTCAATATCGAAACCGAAAAGATTGATTGGTATTTAGAAGCGGATTCTATTGTATTCAATCGAAAAAATGCAGCCATTGGCAATGGGCAATACAAGGTGGCTTTTGAATCTGATGCCTATTTTAATGTACAGCATTATCGCAAATTACAGAACGTAGCAGATTACAATCCCATCGCTAGCCTCCGCGCACTGTCGCTTCGAGAAAAGAGTCAAATCATCAAAGCGGAACAATGGG
>JBCBDH010000245.1:0-8521 GCA_038529855.1 Bacteroidota bacterium
TAGGCATCAGTTCTTCATAGATATCCACATATTCTCCAGCAGAGCGCTCCCAGGAGAAATCCAACTGAACGATCCGCTTGCGAATAGCTTTGAAGTAAGCTTGATCTTCATACAATTCCTTAGCTCTATACAAAGCCCAAGCAGCATCCATAACACTAAAATAATCGAAGCGAATACCACGACCTTGTTCCTTATTGCCAATATCAATAATGGTATCTATTAAGCCACCAATACTTCGAACAATGGGAATTGTACCATAGCGCATGGCATACATCTGATTCAAACCACAAGGCTCTACTCTGGAAGGCATCATTAGAAAATCAGAGCCCGCATAAATTTGATGGGCCAGCCCTTCGTTATACTCCAAGGCGGCGTCAAAAAGACCAGGGTACTCCTGCGTCATTTGGCCAAAGCGATGGTGAAGACGAGGCTCACCAGTTCCCAAAATAATAAAGGAAGCTCGATGGCCATCTCGGAAAAACTGCGCAATAGCAGAAGGAATCAAATCTGCTCCTTTTTCCCCCACCAAACGTCCAATAAAACTAATCAGTGGTAGGTCAGGGTCGATATTGAATCGCTCGCAAAGCACCTTTTTATTAGCCGTTTTGAATTGGGGCAAGCTGCGTTTGAGCGGCTTACTGAGATAAGGGTCTGTTTTAGGGTCCCAAACCTGTACATCAATGCCATTGAGTATGCCAATAGATTTGGGCGCCTCATTGCGAAGCAACCATTCCAAACCATTGGAATCACCCTGTAGCTCCATCAAGTAGCTCTGAGAAACCGTTGTCAATTTCCAGCAACATTTGATAGCAGCTGCCAAGGGGTTGATCGAATTGTTCCAATCGAGCAGTCCGCTGGCATTGGCATCAAAGAAGGGCAGCAAATGGCGATCATTCCAACCAAAGGCACCGTGATAGGCCCCATTGTGTATAGTGAAAACCGTAGGTATATTGGATAATGAGTTAAACTCAAAACAGTGTTTGACCATAAAGGGCACCAAACCCGTATGATGATCGTGACAATGCAGCACCTCAGGCTTATTTTCCATCTGCACCACCCACAATAGCACGGCTTGCTGAAAGCTCAGATAGCGTTCCACTTCATCTCCATAGCCATAACCTCCTGGATCGGCATAGATTCCTGGGCGATCAAACTTGCCAGGGATATTGGCCACATAAAAAGGAAAACCCAAGACGTCGCTCTGCTCCCGCTCAATGGCAAAGGGATAATAGCGATCGTGAATGCGCACCACTCCTCGAAAGACCGTTTCAAAAGATTGTTGACGAATCCATTTTAGATCGTATTTGGGAAGAATCACTCCCGTATGCATATCAACCTTGGAAAGGTATTTGGGCAGGGCGCCGACCACATCGCCAAGCCCTCCAGCTTTTGCTGCGGGATAACATTCGGCGCTGATGTGTAATACTTTCATAGTTCTAGGGGCTTAGTGAGCGCAAAAGTAATCAAAATCACTTATCTGAAGTACTGTTAAGCCAGGAATATTAAGGCTTCCAGGATCGAATTAGCTGCGTTAGTAATCGGATGCCGTATGCAGTGGCACTTTTTTGTTGGGAAAAGATTGAATTTCCAAAAGCAACACCAGCAATATCCATATGGGCCCAGCAGGGATGATGACTGGTAAAGTTTTCTAAAAACTTAGCCGCTGTAATCGCTCCAGCAACGGGGCCTCCCAGGTTTTTAATATCTGCTACATCCGATTCCAAATCCTTTTGATAAGCCTCCCACAGCGGCAATCGCCACAATCCTTCACCACTTACTCGGGCTGCTTCTCGAAGGGCATCAGCCAATTGATCATTTTGAGTGAATAGGCCAGCCGCATGATAGCCCAGGGCTCGAACACAACTACCCGTTAGCGTAGCCAGGTCAATCATCACATCAGGAGCAAAGTGTTTTTCCATATAAGCCAAACCATCTGCTAGAATGAGTCGTCCTTCCGCATCTGTATCGATTACCTCTATGGTCTTTCCACTGTAGGAGCCAATGATATCTCCTGGTTTGATACTCATTGCATCTACGCAGTTGTCAGTAGTGGGAACAATGGCTGTTACCCTGGCTGGGATTTGCAGACGGGCACAGAGTTCAATGCTACCCAATACAGCGGCTGCACCTCCCATATCACTTTTCATGTAGTGCATATTATTGGCCCCTTTGATGGACAATCCACCTGTATCAAAAGTGACTCCTTTCCCAACCAGCCCAAAGTGAGGCAAATCACCTGAGTTTTCACTGGGTTCGTATTCGGCAATGATAAAGGCGGGCGGCCACTCACTTCCCCTGTTCACGGCGAGCAAAGCCTGCAGCCCAATTTTCTGGGCCTCTTCCTTTTCGATAATGCGTACCTTGTAATGATGTCTTTGAGCAGATTCAGCTACCCAATGGGCCATATCTATAGGCCGTAGTTTATTTCCAGGGGCATTGACCATATCCAGAATGCGCATTTGGGTATCGGCCGTCTGCCTGCCCGCAGAAGCAGCAGAGAGCAAAGCTGCCGATTCTTTAAATGGGCTATTCAAATAAATACCTGCTGATTCTTGTTGTAGTGGATGTCCCTGGCTAGCCTGGCTTTTATATTTCCCGATGGCATAAGTACCGAGAAGCAGGCCATTGGTACCCGCCTCTATCCATCTGGCGAGTTCTGATTCTGAGCTATTGGCAAAAGCCACCTCCCAATCTATACAAACGGTTTTGGATAATTGCTTTTTATATTGATGGGAGAGTCCCTGAAAAGCACTTAAGCAAGTCATAGCGTCAACCTGACTACCCAAGCCCAAAAGAAAGATATTTTGTAAATTATTGGGATACAAAGGGATAACAGCTCCTTTAGTCGCTTTAAAATGCTGGGCAATACTCGTATTGGTCAAGCCAAATTTCTGGCTGATGGCTTCCAGCGAAGCAGGTAAATGCGCTCCAGCTACCAGCGGAATGATCAGGCTACTTTGTTCGGGTGTATTTTCCGATAATCGTATCGTCATTTTTTACTTTTTTAAAGAGGAGCCCATCTAAGGCAATTTGTTTTGGGTATCATAAAACAGCCATTTGGCGGCTTTGGGAAATTCTTGCCCCCAACGCGCTTCATTGTGTTCCCCATGAGGATCTAGCGATAGCTTGAAGCGAAAGGCGTTTTGATTGATGCCTTTTTGACTCAGGGCCTTTTGAAAACGGCGAATATTGGGGATCATATTGGTACTTTCTCGTCCGCCTGCATATAGATAGATATCCATGTTATAGGGACGAGAAAAGTTGATGGCGTGAAAATGAATATTGGGATCGACCCAGAGAGATGGGGAGAAGATCATAAGTTTGCCGTATTCATCAGGGCGGGTAATGCCCGCATAAATGCTGATTAATCCGCCCATAGAGCTACCACCGATTCCCGTAAATTCTCTTTGTGGCAAAGTGCGAAAGTGTTGATCGACATAAGGCTTGAGGGTTTCTGCCAGAAAGCGGACGTATTTTTTACCTTCTCCAAGGCCCAATTGGGTTTTACTTGTGGGAGTGAATTCCGCTATTCGCTCTTCAGCAGCATGATCAATAGCGACGATAATAACATCCCCTATTCCTTGCTCAGCTAATACTGCTAACTTTTTATCTACGGCCCAATTGCCAAAAGGGGCATAATCATCAAATAGGTTTTGACCATCCTGCAAGTATAGTACAGGATAGTGTTTGTCGCTTTGGTCATAGTCGTGAGGCAGCAGTGCAGCTATTCTACGGGTTTTGATCAGTTGAGGTATCTCAAAGGCTTCAGATATGACCTTAATTTGGGGCAAGAATTGGTCCTTAAAAGCCTGGCCTTGGTACCGCCAATAATTAACCTGATCTTTGATCAAAGCACTGTATTCTCGAATGATGCGATTATTCCTTTTTTGACCAAACTCATTTAATTCCTCTCCATCCCAATTACCACGTAAATATTTGTATTCCAATGGGAAAGAAATGCTATGGCGATTGGGGAAAGTAAATCGGTATTGTCCTTTACCCACTTCCAGTAATTGATACTTGGGGTCAGCAGCTTGCCAGTTATTAAAGTTTCCGGCGATGTAGATGGGCCTTTGATCCTCTGATGTCGTTTGTAGTTCGATGTTAATAGGTTCTGCTTTTAGCTGCTTATTCACGTCTGTTTGGTCTTCTTTGAAGGGCAAAGATAATGGAATTGGGGAAATCGACCGATTTCCAGACCCAAAACCTGTGGGACATTCTCTGGTCTAGGGATTATATTGTTTGAGGTGAATTTAAATGAAAATTTAACTTACTTATACCCTATGTAGGGTAGGATATTTTCCATTAATGATTGTATATTTGTAGGGCATAACAATAAAGAGGAAAAAGATTGTTTCTTTTCCCTTTACCAAAGAGTGCAATTATTTGCCTCTTTTCTTCCCACAAACCGTTTTAACACAGCATTCCAAACAGCTTGTTCTTTAGGAAAAGGACGGGCTCATCCCAATTACCGTAAACTGTTAGAAATTTTTCAAGCATGCTTTGGCTACTTTGCTTTGAAGGTAAAGGTAGTCGATGGATGCCATCGTGTTTTATAGCCCTTGTTAAAATGATGCTTACTAGCATAAACGACAAAAAACAGAACCCATGAATTGTACCTTTACCTTCATTTACCGAATGACTGTCCGACAGGCTGCCCTCGCAGGGCGATATGCCTTTCTTCTCGTACTTCTCTTTGCTTTTTACAGTCCTATATACGGGCAAGTCATTGCCACAGAATCTTTTGAGACTGCTATGATCGCAGGTTCTGGCCAAGGAGATTGTGGATGTATAACCCTACCCGATCAATTTTCTGATGGATTCAATGACTATTATGGTCGTCAGTCAGATGGGACTATTGCAGCGAATGGCGGCGCAGACTATTCTAATGAGGATGGTGGTTTTTATTTGGCTGGGGAAGATCATGATGCTGGAGGGGATTGTACTGTCTGTACAGGTACCTTGTGTATGACCATGGATAATCTAGTCGTCCCTAACCCAACTCAAGATAGAACATATCAAGTCAGCTTTTTGGCAGGAGGTAATAATGCCAATAGCGATTGGGAAATTGATGATTTTCTCCGTATAGAATATAGTACGGATGATCAGTCTACCTGGAATAATTTGGTTTGTTTTACCTACACCACAACAGGGTCTTTAGAAACATTGACAGAAGATAGTGACTGTGTACAGCCAGGGGATAATATTAATACACTTGCTCCCGCTCTGACGGCCTACGCTGGGACATTTAATGCACAAAATCCAACCAATAACCGCATTCATGTTCGAGTCTGTGCAAATTCAAATTCTGGAAATGAAGAATGGGCGGTTGATTTGATTGAGGTTCAAGATATGGGAGCTAATTCCTCCATCGTTTGCCCAACTGTTGGCGCGGTTGCCAATAGCTCATCCGCAGTATGTGAAAATGATCTGTTCGATGTAACGGCAACGGGCTTGGCCAATATGGATATGGCGGCTAATATGGAGCAAGACTTTGGAATCCGCTTTGTCGCCTTTACAAGTACTCCCGTCGATCCCTATGTTGGAGGTACTGATTTGGGAACAGTTACTTTTGGAGCTTTGACTGCTGGAAATACGACAGCTGCTTTGGTGGGCGCCTCTTTAGCTACTGCTGGTACTTATACCGTTTATGCCGTACTTTCTCCTACTCCTACGGCTTCTTCTTGCCGCCCTTCCGCTGTTTCCAGTACCCTTACCGTCAGTGCGCCTTCCAATGTGACTTTCACAGCGCCAGCTGATGTTTGCGAGGGAGATGCTGCATTTGTAACCTCCAATGCAGGTTTACCTTCTGGGGCAGGAGGTGTTTATAGTGGAACAGGGGTGACAGATGTAGGGGATGGTGTCAACTTTATCTTTACGCCTGCTACAGCAGGTGTTGGTACTTTTACCTTAACCTACACCTTTACCAATGGCGCTGGTTGTGTTGCTTCTGCTTCAGATGACATACAAGTGTTTGCTGATCCTGTTGTATCATTTACCGCTCCTGCTGATCTATGTATCAATGCAGGAGTTCAAACTGGACTAGGTGGAGGAACGCCTACTGGTGGCGTTTATTCTGGAACAGGGGTTACGGATGATGGTAATGGGATGACCTATAGTTTTGATCCTGCTGCTGCTGGTGTAGGTACACATACCATCACTTATACCTTTACTTCAAATGGCTGTACGGGTAGTGCCAGTGATGATATTGAAGTTTTTGCTGTACCCAATGTTACTTTTACTGCACTAGCTGACTTGTGTATTAATGCAGGCGTTCAGTCTGGTTTAGGTGGAGGAACGCCAACTGGAGGGGTTTATTCTGGGACGGGGGTCACGGATGATGGCAATGGAATGACTTATAGTTTTGATCCCGCTGCCGCTGGTGTGGGTACGCATACGATTACTTATAATCTTACTGATTCGAATGGTTGCATGGATAGTGCCAGTGATGATGTGGAAGTCTTCGCTCTACCCAATGTTACTTTTACCGCTCCCGCTGATGTATGCGAGGATGATGCCCCTTTTGTCACTTCTAATGCAGGCTTGCCTTCAGGGGCTGGTGGTGTTTACAGTGGCCCTGGTGTGTCTGATAGCGGAGACGGGGTTAATTTTGTTTTTATGCCTGCTACTGCTGGGGTTGGTATTCATACTATTACCTACACCTTTACAGATGGTAATGGTTGTACGGGTTCTGCTTCAGATGATATTGAAGTTTTGGCCTCTCCCAATGTTACCTTTACGGCACTGGCTGATCTCTGTGTGAATACAGGAATTCAGATGAGCTTGGGTGGAGGCGCTCCTGCCTCTGGCATTGCCTCTTCTACCTATAGCGGCTCTGGCGTAACAGATAATGGAGATGGTACCTATGATTTTGATCCTGCTGCTGCTGGTGTGGGTACGCATACGATTACTTACAGTGTAACAGCCACTAATGGTTGTATGGGTGCTGCCAGTGATGATGTGGAAGTTTTAGAAGCCCCAGAACCATTTATAGAGATTGGAGGAACTTTCTGCCAAGATGATTCCCCTTTAACCTTAGAACCTGCAGTTGGTCCAAGTGGAGGGGTATTTAGTGGCCCTGGAGTGACAGATGATGGTAATGGTATGACTTTTACCTTTGATCCTGGTGCTGCGGGTGTTGGAATGATTACGGTCACCTATACCGTTACATTCGCCAACGGTTGTAGTGGCAGCATCACGGGAACGCTCACTGTGAATGGTGTGCCCAATGTCTCCTTCACAGCGCTTAGTGATTTGTGTATAGATGCTGGTGTACAAATAAGTCTTGGAGGCGGTTCTCCCGCTTCAAGTGTTGCCACATCTACCTTATACAGTGGCCCTGGTGTAACCGATAATGGAGATGGTACTTATGATTTTGACCCTGCTGCTGCTGGCGTAGGTGTTCAAACCCTCATGTATACAGCGACGACTAATGGATGTAGTAGCACTGCTAGTGATGATGTGGAAGTCTTTGCACTACCAACGGTTACCTTTACGGCTTTGCCCGATCTATGCATTGGTGATGGGGTACAAATGAGCATTGGCGGAGGTATGCCAGCTAGTTCTACGATGACCACTGGAATCTACAGTGGTCCTGGTGTCACCAATAATGGCGACGGTACTTACGATTTTGATCCTGTTGCAGCAGGTATAGGTACACATATAATTACTTACGATTTTACAGATGCGAATGGTTGTAGCGGCAGTGCAATGGATGATGTGGAGGTTGCTGATGGACCTTCTGCCACCTTATCAACTGCGCTCTATTATTGTTTGGATGCACCCATTCAAAGTGTTCCAATAGTAGGTGGTTCACCCAGTGGCGGTGTCTACAGTGGCCCTGGGGTAACCGATAATGGCAATGGAACCAACTATTTCCTTGATCCAACAGTGGGCGGCCCTGGAACCATTACGATTTCTTACACGGTTTCTGGTGCCAATGGTTGTACATCTGTTGCAACCAGTACCATTGATATTATTGACTGTGGTGTAAGTATCACAGATCCCTGTGTATGTCTAAACAATGCTTCTACTATTGATGTAGATGCAGGAACAGGAGGCGATGATGGCCAATTTGCAGAAATTATTTCTATTGTAGATGATCAAGGAGGAATGTTGCCTAGCGGTCAGATATGGACGGTTACCGCAGCAACTGGTGCTTTTGATGCCAATAATGTTCCTGCCGTAGGTATGCAAAGTGCAGGAGTACCTATTGCTACAGATGGCTCTTTGACCTTGACCTTTAATGCCGTTTTAGGCACCTACGAACTTCCATTTGTTCATGTAGATGCTACAGGTTATAGTATTACAGTAGAAGGACCATTTGGGCAGGGAAGTCCAGTTAACTCAAGCCTAACCATAGGCAATACCTGCCAATACCCCAATCCAGAATTTAATCCCACTTTGCCAGATGTGATCTGTTCTTCAGATATGCCCATCACTTTAGGAGCCACAGACAGCAATGGCAATGGTGCAGATGCCATTAGTTTCTTTATCAATGGCACTCCTGCCAGCGTCTTTG
>JBCBDH010000246.1:0-8514 GCA_038529855.1 Bacteroidota bacterium
TTTCTCTTCTGATCACTCTGTAGATGATGCCCGTGCTTTAGCAGAGAATATGGGAATGCCTTATGACATCATTCCCATTGCTTCCGTCTATGATCAATACATCCAATTGCTAAAGCCCCAATTTGAGGGTTTGGATTTTAATGTAACAGAGGAAAATATCCAGGCGCGTATTCGAGGTATGCTACTTATGGCGATGTCCAATAAGTTTGGCAATATTCTACTCAATACGTCCAATAAAAGCGAAATGGCGGTGGGTTATGGTACATTGTATGGCGATATGTGTGGTGGGCTTTCTGTAATTGGCGATCTTTACAAGACAGAAGTCTATGACTTGGCTCGTTTTATCAATAAAGAGGGCGAAGTCATTCCCGAAAATACCATTACCAAACCTCCTTCAGCAGAGCTTCGTCCCAACCAAAAAGATTCGGATAGCCTGCCAGACTATGACATTCTCGACCAAGTCTTGTATCAATATATCGAACAAAGACAAGGCCCCAAAGAGATCATTGCGATGGGCTATGACGAACAATTGGTCCGTCGTATTCTCCGCTTGGTCAACATCAATGAGTTCAAACGCCACCAGACGGCGCCAGTCATTCGGGTATCTGAAAAGGCATTTGGGATGGGAAGAAGAATGCCGATTGTTGGCAAGTACTTGTCATAAGGAACAGAAAAACAGGGCCGATTGGTGGGCTTTGGCGTTTAGCTTACATTTTGGCAGGTGTATTTTTTCTATTTTAATAATAGGCTATTGATCACGTGATAGCAGCCCATCATTTCTAAGGTATAGCATAACAAACACTTAATTTTAAAATCCTAAGCTGAGAGACTGCTTCTAGGCAGTCTCGCGGAGTAAATTGGCTCACTCCGCGAGTAGCGCGTGTGCCTGCTGTAAAACAGTCTATTCTGCACAACTGCTTATACTGCGAGATCGCAATCCTAGTCAGCTGAATAGTTAGAACGGAAAGCGAGAGTTCAAACGTCTGCTTCCAATACTGCTAAAAGCATTCGAGCAGCCCCAAAAAGTACATTTAGGTCCTAAGCTCAACCTCTAAGCACAGCGATCTACAATGATTAGTGACAGCAACTTAATCTATTTCACAACCAACTAATCATTTAATCATGAAACTAAAACATTACTTTTTTGCCCTATTTCTAGGCTTATCTTTAAACGCCCTATTCGCTCGGCAGATTCCCAATCCTAATTTCAGCGAACTCGAAAATACCATTTGTCTGGGAGACTCTACCCAACTGGTGCTGCTGCCTCAGTATTGGACCATTTATCAAACCCAAAACGATAAATGGGATGGTCCTATTGATAGTAGTATTTGTATTGGAGTGACAAACATAAGTGGTTTTACACGCATTCCCTTGCGACAAATCAATCCCATCAAACCCTTGTTTATTCGCAACCAATTGTCAGAAGACGAAAAGATTTTATTGGCGCCTAATGTCTTATATTCCTTTCAAAGCACCTTTGGTTTTTCTCCCAATGTGGAATTTGAACTGGCTGATAGCTGTGCCAATGGACTGTGTACTGGGCTGACGGTAGGCATTGAAATTCCCGATGCTACGGGGTCTGGAACGGCCATGCGCGTTCACCATGCTCAAGCCAATATTGATCAATTTAATTGTGATGCCAGTGCTTGTGTACCTACCGAGAATTTTGCGGAAAATTACCTCAAAGAGGTGGTTTTGAAATTTACTTTCAAGCCTGGGAACTTGGCCAATGAGTGGCTGGAATTGTATTGGACCGCTGAAGAAGAGGTTTGGGATTTTATCCCTATCGAAAGACTGACCATACAGGACTGGCATTTTAATGGGACCAGTTATGACCTCAATCTTGGGGAAGCCTTGGACGACTATTGGCTCAGTGTATTTCTACTCAAATACATTGAGCCCAGCTATCCCTCTCCCGATAATCCCTCCTTCATCGAAGTCGCTCCCCCCATGGATGCCGACCAGCAAGCAAGCATCAATTTGTTTATTGATGAATGGCAAAGCTTTACGCCCCAACCTTTTGCTTACATCAGAGGAACCTTGCTAGAAAATAATGACTCGACCCGCCATATCGTCAATCTGATCAATAATGGAGGGCGCTTTTGTCTGCCTTGGGTAGAAGTCATCTTTGCTAATGAAAGTCGATACGTTCATCGCTCTGGTCATATTAACCTGACAGACAGTCGAGCATGTATGATGTTTTACGATGGGGGAGCGCTTGAGGTAGCAGATAATACGACGCTTCACTACGGAGAAGAAGGGATTGGGCTTTTGGCTTTGAGACAAGGGGGGACCATAAAACTGGGCTACAATAGCCATTTGATCATCGATAATACCCTCATTATGAATGAGCGGGATACCGATCTGCCTGCCCAAATTTATATGGAACTCAATCCAGGGAGCCGCCTCAGTTTTGGCCCTAGTGGGCATTTGTCCAATAAAGGCAGCATTGATGGTACCATAAAGCTTAACATATACATGAATGGAGGGATATTGGACGATCATCATTTAAGTACAGCGGAAAAGGCATTGATTAATAAGATTTATCCCACCTCTTCGCTTCCTCCAAATGATTTACAAGTGTATCCCAATCCCACTGATGGCATGGTTCACGTACAAGGCCAATGGCTAGAGGGGCTGAGCGCTCTATATATTGAGATTCTCAGCAATGAGGGGCGACTGATTAAGACCATGGATTATGCAGGGAATGTCTACAGTCAAGACTTATTGGTCGACCTCCATTTTCTGCCAAAGGGCATATATTACCTGCGTTTAGTGAGTGAAAATGGGACTCTTGAACGAAAAGTGCTGCTAATGGAATAAATCAGTTCTATATTTTATGTATCATTGTCCCTATTTAGACACCAAAATAATTTCATTGAATATGGACATGGATACCATATTGGCAGGAATCAGCCAAAAAGCAGCGGGAATGGACCCCATCAATGCTAGTCTTAAAATTAGTCTGGGTGAAAAAGTGATCTACCTGGATGGAAAAGGCGATAGCAATGTCGTCAGTAGCGAGGATAAGGATGCTGACTGTACCATTACCATTAGCGAAAATGATTTTAAAGGCATTATCTCTGGTGACATCAATCCGATGATGGCTTTTATGAGTGGGAAAATCAAAGTGGCTGGCGATATGTCGCTGGCGATGAAATTACAATCCCTATTATAAGCTAAGGGGCCTATGCTAAATCGCCCTTTCCAACTTCCCTGTGGAGCCACTCTGAGTAATCGACTGATCAAATCGGCGATGACAGAGCGGCTCAGCGGGGTTGACTACCTCCCCAATCGACAACACCTCAAACTCTATCGCAGCTGGGCAAAAGCTGGTGCTGGTCTGATGATCAGTGGTAATATTTTAGTGGATCGACAACACCTGGAGTCGGCTGGAAATATTGTTGTTAATGAAAACTCCGATTTATCCATTGTTCGGGAATGGGTACAGGTTGCCAGAGCTGAAGGCCAACATTTCTGGGCACAAATCAATCATGCTGGTCGGCAAACTACCCGTCTAGTCAATGGTCAACCCCTATCAGCCTCTGCGGTTCAACTTCGCAAGATGGGGCTTTTTGCCCGCCCTAAAGCCATGTCAACCACACAGATTGAAGAGGTCATTGAGTGTTTTGTCAATACGGCTCGTTTGTGTAAAGCCTCAGGTTTTACTGGTGTGCAAATTCATGCGGCACATGGCTATTTACTCAATCAATTTTTGTCTCCCATCACCAATCGACGAACTGATGACTGGGGAGGGAGTTTGGAGAATCGGGCCAGGCTTTTACTGCGTATAGTTAGAGAAACGCGAAAGGTACTTGGCGATGATTTTCCCCTTTCGGTCAAATTGAACTCTGCTGACTTTCAGCGGGGTGGTTTTGGGGAATCAGAAGCTTTGACCGTTATTCGCTGGTTGGATGCGGAAAAGATTGATTTATTAGAAATTTCAGGAGGCACTTATAAGCGCCTTGTTTTCTTTACCCTCAACTCAGCTAAGCAAAAAACCTCTACACGAGAGCGGGAAGCCTATTTTCTGGATTTTGCCCAAAAGGTAAGAGCGGAAAGCGATATGCCGCTGGCTGTTACGGGTGGTTTTCGCAGTAGGGCTTTTGTGGACCAGGTGCTACAAAATGGCGAACTGGATTTCATTGGAATGGCTCGACCTTTTCTCACTGCTCCTCAAAAAGTCGCTGATTTCCTCAAGGGCGATCTGGCGCAATTCGAGAATTTGATCATACGAACGGGTGTGCCGCTATTGGAAGATAGTGCAGAGGGGGGCTTTTACGCCAAACAAATCTTACGACTAGCCAATGGACAGCCCGTTGATCTCAATTACTCGCCACTAAGCGCTGCCGTCTTTCTCATCCGCCACGAACTCACTAAATCCCTGGCCAAGCGCTGGGCATAATAATATGGCCAAACACATCGACCATTTGGTATGGGCCCTAAGGGATTTTGAATCCAGGGTCCATCAATTAAAAGGATTGGGCTTTCAAATAAGTCCTTTGGCTTTACATCCCTTTGGTACGGGCAATCAGCTCCTCCTCTTCGAACGATCGTACATCGAATTACTCACCATTCTAGACGAAAGCCAACTGCCTCCCGCCAAGGAGCATGAATTTAGTTTTGCGGCCTTTAATAAAGAATATCTGCAGACCCGTCAAGGTATTTCTATGATTGCCTTAGCTACCACGGATGCAGAAGCAGATTATCAGCACTTTCTTCAGGCTGGTCTTGAATGTAGCCCTCCTTTTTATTTTTCGCGTTTGGCCCCACTGCCCAATGGCCAAAAAACAGAAGTCGCCTTCACCATTTGCTTTGTCCGCAGCCCCCAATTGCTTGACTTACCTTTTTTTGTTTGTCAGCATCATCACCCTGAGCAAGTCTTTCATCCAGGTTATCAGCAACACGAAAATAGAGTAGGTGCCTGGCGAGAAATAAGCATCGTATTGGACAAACCCATTCAGCATTATTCCTTTTTTGAAAAGCTTTTTCCCACTGCTCAATTCTCAGAGAAAGCGGGTCAACTATATCTTCATACAGAAAGAGAGCATATTCGCTTGATTGACCTCCCCACTTATCAATCGCTTTTTCCTTTTCAGACTTCGTTTAATCAATCGCCTTTTATTGGACACATCAAATGGGAGGGTTTTAATAGGGGATTTCCCAGCGATCTTAGTGCCAAATCGGATTTCTCAATGATTAAAAAATCGGGCAGCTATTATCTGCTTCCCCCTAGCCAAGGAGAGCCAATACTTGAATTTACAAGCTGATTCAATCCACCTTTATGGCACTACAAACCCCTTTATCAGGATCGTAATAAGCAAAGGCCATTCTCGGAGTATTGTGGGCAAAAGCATAATTACCCTTCTTATCAATACCTATTATTCCGCCCAAACCATCTACCTTTTGCTTCAATTGCTGAATACCTTCTTGGGCTGCCTGCATCGCTGGTAAGTGAGCAAAAGCATCACAGACCCTCTTACTCAATAGCACCTTCATAATAGCTTCCCCCCATCCTGTAGTAGAGCAAGCCCCCAGGTCGCCATCCGCATAAGCTCCCGCTCCTGCAATAGGAGAGTCGCCAACTCGGCCAGGTAATTTTCTAGGGGTCCCACCTGTCGAAGTAGCTGCGGCAAGTCGTCCATTGATATCCATCGCTACTGCTCCCACTGTATCATAGGGACCAGCTTCAAAGGATTGACGGGCATGGTAATCAGGGTTTTGCCGAATTTGATGATAGAAGGCTAGTTCCCGTTCTGTGAGCAATTCGCTTGGAGCCAATTCTTCAAAACCCATCGCTTTGGCAAAAGCATTCGCTCCCGCTCCTACCAAAAAGCAATGATCTGTCTCCTCCATTACTTTACGTGCGATACTGACGGGATGCAACTGATTGCTAAGAGCGGCCACTGCCCCAAAGCTGAGGTCTTGACCATCCATAATCAAGGCATCTAATTCAATTTGGCCAGAATTGTTGAGAAAAGCCCCTCGCCCAGCATCAAAAGTGGGGTCAGCTTCCAGAATATTGACGGCAGCTTCTACCGCATCAAGTGCGGATAAACCCTTGACTAGGAGTGGATAAACCTGAGTGATGGCAGCGTGTACACCTTGAATGTGATTGGCCACATAGGCATCGGGGATATCCCAAGCACCACCATGGACAATGATTTTTGCGTTCATTATTCAAAATTAAACATCCTTTTCTTAAATTTGCCCACCAATATCTAGCAACGAGGACGTAAAGCGTGTCTATTTTCTGAATCAACCACACTTTAATTAAAAAAAACAAACATGAGAAAAACATTGAATTTAGTGCTGTTGTGTCTTGCAATTGCCCTTGTCCTGCCTTCCTGTGTTTCCAAAAAGAAGTTCACAGAGCTAATGGACCAAAAAGAAACTTTGGATAAAACGCTCACTGAAAGAAATGCAAAAATCCAAACTTTGGAAGGTGATGTAGAAAATTTGCAAGGCGAAAAAGCCAATCTAGAATCTCAAAATGCCGATTTAAGTAAGCGGTTGGATGCAGCTGAAGCGAGCTATGCTACTGCACAGACCGAATTAGATAATGCGAAGAAAGCTAGTGCTGAAAAAGATGATCAGTTGACTAGTCTACGCCAGGCCATTAGAGGGGTTTTTGCTTCTTATGCTAATAGTGGGTTGACGGTAACAGACCGCGATGATCGTCTGTATGTATCATTGGCAGAGCCTATCTTGTACAGAAGTGGTTCTATCCGTCTACGCAAACAATACCGCGATGCAATTGGTAACTTGGCAGAAATCTTGAAAGCCAATCCCGATATGCGCATCCAGGTAGAAGGCCACACAGATAGCAAGAAGATGAAGGAAGGTGCTCGCTATATGGACAACTGGGAATTGAGCACCGCTCGTGCTATGGCAGTTGTTCGCGAATTGCTTCGAAAAGGTGTTCCTCCTACCCAACTTTCAGCTGTAGGTAAAGGCGATAATGATCCAATCAACGGAGAAGATACTGCTGAGGCACGCGCTCAGAATCGCCGTGCAGAGATCGTCGTACTACCAACTATTGGTGGAATCTACCAGTTGAAAGCCAATGGTGGAGTCTAAGCATTGATTTTAAAAGAATGTAATCTATAAAAAGCCGATGGATGTAATCTATCGGCTTTTTTGCTTGGCCTATCCCTCCTTGTTGGCCAACTGCCCACAAGCCGCGTCGATATCTCTCCCCCGACTTCGGCGTACCGTTACCATCACATCATGACGGCGCAAGTAGGTGGCGAACTCGTCGATTCGATGCTCAGTAGCCTTTCGAAAAGGGGCGCCATCAATGGGATTGTATTCAATGATATTGACTCGAACGGGGAACTGGCGGCAGAGTTTGAGTAGCCGCTTGGCATCTTCTATACTATCATTAAAATCCTGAAAGGCAATGTATTCGTAACTGATTCGGTTGCGGGTGTGGCGATAGAAATAGCGAAGTGAATCCATCAAAACCGCTAAATTGTTATTCGCATTGATGGGCATAATCTCGTTTCTCTTCTCATCGTCTGCAGCGTGAAGCGATAGGGCCAAATTGAAACGCACCTGGTCATCTGCCAATTTGCGAATCATCTTTCCAATACCAGCTGTACTAACGGTAATGCGTTTGGGTGACATATTCAAGCCATCTGGCGAGCAGATTCGATCAATACTTTGCAAAACATTTTTATAGGCGAGCAAGGGTTCGCCCATACCCATGTAGACAATATTGGTCAAGGGATGATCAAAATGTTCCAGGGATTGCTGATTAACCATGACCACTTGATCAAATATTTCACTAGCCTCTAAATTGCGAACCCGTCTCATTCGCCCAGTAGCACAAAAGGTACAGGTCAGGCTACAACCGACTTGAGAGGAGACACAAACGGTAAATCTGCGGTCGGAGGGAACAGGAATCAAAACCGACTCAATCAAATGACCGTCGTGTAGACGAAAGCGGGATTTGATGGTACCATCTAAGCTTTTCTGCACTTTATCAACTGTCAAGGCATTGATGACGAAATGATCTGCTAAGAGCTGACGTAGCCCCTTAGACAAATTGCTCATCTCCTCAAAGGAATGAGCCCCTTTTTGCCACAGCCACTCATAAATCTGGCGGGCTCTAAACTTCTTTTCTCCCCGTTCAAGCAACCAGTTCTTGATTTCCTCTTGGGAAAGATTTCGAATATCCTTGTGAATAATCATCTCAGACATAAGGCAAAGATACGGCTTTTGTTGTAAGCACTTCCGCTTTATTTAGTTGATCAAATAGTGCCTTATCTAGGAGTCGCCGTGCAAGTATTTGATATTTTAATGATATTTGCTGGAGACTTGACACATTATTACCTAACAATTGCGTTAGAAGAATACCCTGTTTTTAAATTATGAGGTATCCCTATTGGTTCTTACTGCTGATCTTTCTATCCGTACAAGCTTGCAAAAGCTATCGGCCAAGCTCGGCCTTCAATCCCCAACAAGTACCCGCTCCTCCCGATTATGCTGCAGCCCAATATTGGGAAGCAG
>JBCBDH010000247.1:0-8500 GCA_038529855.1 Bacteroidota bacterium
AGCCAATCTGAAGAAAAGTCTTCAGAGTCTCCCCTTCGATACTATTAGCGTGGCTTATATTAGCTGGTCTTGGGATAGGTCCCAAGGAATTATCTAGGTTAAACAAGTGAAATGAAAAACTCAGTATTATTCCTTTTTTCCCTCCTCGTATTTGCTATGCCAATGGAGCAAGTTCAGGCACAGGGTAACGGCAATAAATTGTGGAAAACCCTTTCTAAGATCACCTTCAAAAAGAAGTATGATGAGTTGATGGGCTTCAAGATTGATGTTCCTGTCTTTAGCGAAGAGATCAAAGCCCTAGAGGGGCAGGAAGTCACCGTTAAGGGGTATATTGTCCCAGTGGAGGGCTATAAGAGCCATACTGAATTTATTTTATCTGCTTTCCCTTATAATATGTGCTTCTTTTGTGGTGGTGCTGGACCAGAAACGGTTATGGAGGTCTCCGCAGTCGAAGCCATTAAATATACCATAGACCCGATTACTGTAACGGGTATCCTCGAATTAAATGATGATGATATCAATCGTTTGATTTATGCCATTAAGGAAGTAAAGATTGTGGAGTAAGCTGTGGGGTTTAAAGATCAAGTCCTTTTCCCCAATTACAAACCAATCCAATATCGCAATTTCAAAACCAAAGCCCGATCTTTTACCTGCCAGGTATCTGTCCAGTAATTATCCGTGTAGATCAAATACAAATCAGACATGGGTTTGATGCGCCAGTTGAAACGACTATTGAGGTTGAAATTCTGACTTTGAGTGTTGTATTGTAGGTAATTGGTAAGTGATAAATTTCGATTGAGCGAGAATTCTAGTTTCATTCCCAGCAAGCTAAAATCAGCTTCGCCATAGGCTTCTGGAAAATCCGTTAACTGACGATAAGAAAGCAGTGCGCCAAATACACCCCAGGGCTGTCTGCGATATTCCAATTCCCCTTCCAGTTTCAACAAACGCCCCATATACTCATCTCCAATGCTCACCGCAACGTTCGCAGACAGTGTTTTTCGCTTACCCGTATCATAAGAAATGCTCATTTGCTGCCCCCTGTAATCGCCAGCAGGAAAAGCCTTATCCAAGCCTCTAAGCAAAAAGGGACGATAAAGTCGAATGGAATAATCTGACTGGCGAAATCTCAGGCTCGCCGAATTATTAAACCGTACGGTGAAATCCATCTTGAATTCATACTCCTGAAATCGTAATCGCTCATGCCCCGTAAATACATCCAAGCGAAGACTTGGGCTGAGGTAATCAATCCAGTGGCTATTGGGCAAAAAGACGCGATAATAGCCATTGGTCCGCCATTGGATATAGGGGATTCGAAAGCTGGTGTCGGGATAAGTATGTTGTAAACGAGGGACATAGCCTTGATCCGTTAAATAATTTTCCGCTACCGCATCCATTCCGCCAAAGACACTAAAGACGCGATTTCGATAGCGCAATTTGGCCGTATAAGCCATTCGGCGATCCTCTATCCCTGGACTAAAGGAATGATGCCAAAAGGCTTTACCCGTCCACTTAGAATCTGCTGAGCGATAGTCAAATTCCAGCCCCCCTACCCGATTGTAATCTGCTCCAAAGGGGTAATAGTCTACAAAAGCCTGTCGATTGCTCATAAATACGCTGATCGAAGAATTGCCCAATACCTTTCGCTGTAGTGCCGCCACCATATAGTTTTGGGCCAATTGCCCATCATCCTCTTCTGCCGAAGCCGTCTGAATACTCATCAGCCCCATTCGCCAATTGGGATTGAGCTTTCCACTTAGCCTTGCCCCAAAAAGAATGGGGACTGGATTATTGCCCACGCTTCCAATTCGCCGCGAGAAAAAGGGCCGCACCCTTGAATTACCCAATCCTGCAAACAGATCGCTATTCTCTAAAAAGAAGAGTCGCCGCTCAGGGAAAAATAACTCGAAGCGATCCAGGTTGATTTGCTGCTGGTCAACTTCCGCCTGAGAGAAATCTGGATTGAGGGTCAGGTCGAGGTGAAGTGCGCTGTTGATGGCCATTTTGACGTCGAGCCCTGCACTTGGTCGAACATTGGCTGGATCTAATTTGAGAAAATTATTGCGATAGCGCAGGGCGGTATAGGGAACGATGGCCAGGTGCTTACCCTGGGCGGGAGGAGCAGTCTCCCAGAGCAATTTTCGCGTGTAAGACAAGGTGCTTGGACCAAATCCTCTGGGCATGGGCGTCCAGCTCGACTGCTCATTCTGGCGGAGATCATTTCGGACAAAATTCACTCGCCACTCTCGCCGCTGATGGTTGAAGCGAAGACTTTTAAAAGGAATCGCCATTTCAATCGTCCAGGAATCAGAAAGCCAGTGGACTTCTACAAACCAAAAGGCATCCCAACTGAGGTCATCACCCTTAGTCCCTCCGTCTGGGATAATCGCATCTCGTTGCACTCCAAAAGGATTAACGGCAAAGCTCAATCCACTAGCCCCATCGCTATGCGCATCTACAATAAAGGCAAAACCATCATTATCCTCCCAATCAAAATCTCTTTTTAAAGATTGTACGACATAGTCTCTTCGCTCTGTAAACTGACAAGAGGCCCCAATGTATAGATAATCATTATCGTAAAGTACCCGAACCTGGGTAGGTGAGGTCGCATAGATAGAATCAGCGGGATAGGTTTGGGTAAAAAACAGGGTGGAATCCGCTTGTTGCCAGACAGCTTCATCCAGCCGACCATCTATGTGGAGTGGGCGAGCGATTCGGCGAGCTTCGATCGATGCTTGACCAAAGATTCCAAGGGGTATCCATCCGAATAAAGCCAGTAATACTATAGCCTTAGCTTTTCCCATACTGCAATTCTCAAGTTGGTGCATAGCCCTGCATCACCTGAGCTCATCAAGGATTAAGAAGTCCGAAAATCAGTTCTACTGACTGGGTAGAACGGGAAAGGAGGCTAAAAAATAAGGTACGCTGCTCAGCTTCTCCCCCCTGAGGCAAAAAAGCGCCCCATGGCCAATCGGAAAACCAAGAAGAGTACGACAAATAGAATCAGAACATAGTGGAAAGGCCAAAAGGAAATGACAAATATCCTCGTCTTATCAATGATCCACATCAGCAAAATCACAACTGCAATCATCATCATCAAAGCAGATATCCGACCAAAACCAGGCACCAAATCCAAATCTACATTTCTACGAATCAATAACAGAGTAACAATCATCGACAGCACGGGTAGAACTTGTGTAAACAAATCCATGGAAAAAATGCTGCCGCGTTCGAACATAAACAAGTAAATGCTCAGGCTAATACTAAATATCCCTGGCACACAAACCAAATAGATCAAACAAGCGTACAGATACTTCCAGGGAGATAAGTGCCCTTCACCACGGCCCATAAAGGCAGCGATTAAGGCAGTAAGCGGAATTAGGGCAAAATAGGCGATCACATAAACCGGATTAGCGGCAAGTAATTCAAAAAGATCGCGGAGTGTCATTTATCTTGAGCATTAAGGTGGTGAGGGAGAAGTAAGTGGAGAAAGTAAGTTCCATTCCCCCTACTATTCATATAAAAAATATTAATACTACAAAAATAAAGCCAGTACAGATCAATCATCCGTACTGGCCCTATTTATTGTCTACTTCAACTGGCTTACAGATCGAGGAATAATTTCACTGGATCTTCTAGCAATTGCTTGACTTTTACCAGGAAGGTCACTGATGTGCTACCGTCAATAATACGGTGATCATAGGATAGGGCCAGATACATCATTGGACGAATCTGAACTTCTCCATTAACCGCTACTGGGCGATCCTGAATGGAATGCATTCCCAAAATAGCAGACTGTGGCTCATTAATAATTGGCGTACTGACCAAAGAGCCAAAAACACCGCCATTGGTAATCGTAAAGGTACCGCCAGTCATTTCTTCCAGGCTCAACTTACCCTCGCGGGCCTTTCCAGCCAATTGCTTGATTTCTTTTTCTATCTCGTGGAAGCCCAGGGATTCAACATTGCGAACTGGAGGTACCACTAGGCCATTTGGTGTAGAAATGGCGATAGAAATATCGACAAAGTCGTGATAGATGATTTCGTTTTCGTCAATTTGCGCATTCACATCTGGCATCTCCATCAAGACCTTTGCACAAGCCTTGGCAAATAAAGACATAAAGCCCAGCTTGATGCCATACTTGGCCACAAATTCCTCTTGGTACTTTTTGCGCATGGCTTTAATGGCCGATAAATCCACCTCATTAAAGGTCGTCAGCATCGCCGTTTGATTTTTAGCAGAAACCAGACGGCGGGCGATGGTGCGGCGCATTCGACTCATTTTCTTGCGACGCGTATCGCGACTGAAGGCAACAGGGGGGGCACTTGGTGCAGCAGGAGCCACTGAGGCAACCTTAGCAGGAGCAGCCGTTTTGGGAGGACTAGCTTCCTTATTGGCCAGGGTTTTGAGGACATCGCCTTTGGTAATTCGGCCACCTCTTCCTGTCGCGGCAACATGATCAGCGGTCACCTGATTTTCTTTCATCATCTTGGCAGCAGCGGGAGATGGCGTACCAGCAGCATAGCCATTGCCATTATCTGCGGGAGCGGTCGTCTCAGCAGGGGCAGCCGTTTCGGCTTTGGTCTCTGGAGCAGGGCTTTTGGCACCACCTGCACTCTCTACAGCAACGCTGGTATCAATCTTAGCGACCAGGGCACCAATTTCGAGGTCATCGCCCTCTTGGGCTACCCAGGTGAGCTTTCCTGCGGCTTCTGCTGGAAACTCCAAGGTCGCTTTATCAGATTCAAATTCACAAATGGGATCATCGAGATTGACCATGCCGCCATCTTCGACTAGCCATTGGGAGAGGGTCACTTCGGTTATAGATTCCCCAATGGTGGGGACTTTCATTTCTACGATACTCATATCCAGGTGATCAGTTGATATTTTGGTTTTTTATTCGCTTACAATAATCCCCTAATATTTGAACTTAAACAAGCATTAATGGAATTTTTTGTTAGGTAAACAGGCGTAAAGAATTATCAATAAGCAATTTTTTATTCGCGGAGATAGGCAAATCGGTGAATTCTTGCTTTCCCTTCCTTTCCCTCATTGGAAATATACAAACGCCCTTTGTGGTCAAATGCCAGACCTTCTGGCTGACGGTGAATGGTCTTATCCAATTTTTCGATGTACAAAATCTCACCAGCCGAATTCAGCACCAGTAATACTTTACCAACAGAGGAGGTCAGGTAAAGGTTGCCCGTTTCAGGATGGATAGCAATGGCGGAAGGATTAAAACTGAGATTGTCGCGCTCTGCCGTAAAAAAGGTTAGTAGCTTATCCAGTTTTCTGAGCATGGGATTGGTGTGGAGATAATCCTGAATGGCTTCCAGGCTTAATTCGTAAGCGGGAATGCTGTCCAATTGCTTGGTCGTCAAGTCAAAGCTGTAAACACACTTTTTATAGCGGATGTCATTTAGCGATTGACCTGTCGCTGGACGCCCCTTACAGGCCAGTAGTAAGCGGTGGTTTTTGGCATCGTAGCAGAGGCCCTCCACATCATTATCCCTATTCAAAAAAGAATTGTACTTAGTGACCTTTCGGTCTTTATCCCTATACGCTTCAACTTCGTAAATCGTGCCAGTACTCTTGACGACATAGGCATTATCGCCAATAACTTCAATACCTTCGTAGTCGCCATCCTTCCAGAAGCGGAATTTATCCTCGATGGTCCCTTTTTTTCGATCCAGCAGGTAGATAATGCCTTTCTCATCTTGCACCGCACAGAGCTCATGTTTTTTAGCACAGGTACTTAAACCAGAAATTTCTACCAATTCACTGGACAACTTTACGGTTTTTTCTGGTTCGCTTAGCTGATAGGGAAAAGTATATGGCTGATTATTTATCTCTGGTAAAGAATCCGTACATAGGTACTGTTGTACTTGTGGACGAAGGGGATTGGGACCCTCAGAAAACAAAGCAAAAGAGAGGTGGCTAGTCGTAAAAAATAGCAGCAGACCGATTAATTTCATATTAGCTATCCGCTTTGAGTTCCTGAATGCGCTCTTTGAAGAGATACTTGGGCTCTGTCTCAAATAAACTTTCGTAAAGGGATAAAGCTTGTTTTCTGTGTACCGATTGCTCGGGATTTACATGATGTAGTTCATAATGAACGGCCGCAATCTCGGTTTTGTTACGTGCGTTTTGCAGCAAATCACTTAAAATTCGGTTGGCATCCTCCTGCCGACCTTGCAGATGAGACACCTTTGCGGATAGAATTAGGGACTCAAATAAGAGGTCTTGCTGGCCAATCTCCTTAGCAATTTCCAGCGCTTCCTGGTAGGTACCCAGTACTTCTTGTACCTTACCCAATTGCAGTAAAACACCTCCTTTTTCTACCAGGCTATAGCCCAAAACCAACTTATTATTGATGTGGCGGGATATATCAATAGCGCGATCATAATAGGCGATCGACTTCGTCAGTTCCCCCTTGAAAGCATAAATATCCCCAAGGGTATTCACCGCCTTGGCAATGCCTTTTTGATAACCCAATTCCTCTGATAGGGCCAAATTGCGTTCTAAATATTGGATCGCCACGTCAAATTCGCCCTCAATACTTCTCAACTCCCCGATCAAGCCAATCGCAATGGCCATCCCCTGCTTATCACCCAACTGCTCGCAGAGCTCCAAGTCGAGGACAAAGTTTTCCATGGCTTTTTCATAATCCCCTTTTCGCTGATAAACCGTACCAATACAGCCGATAGCAATGGAGGTCAATTGCTTATTGCCCAACTCCTCACTCAAGGCCAATCCCTTTTCATAGCACTCCAAAGCCTCATCGTATTTTCCCTGTTCAAAATAGACGATCCCCAGATTGGTGTTCAAAAAAGCCAATCCCTGTTTGTCATTGGCCTCCTGGCAAATGTACAATTGGGCTTTCTGGGCTTTAATCCCTTCATCGTATTTACCAAGGTTCATATACGTCAGGCCGAGATTAGCAACAATTTGGGCATTGGCCGTTCGATGTTTTAAATCGTGACTCAGGCTAATACTTTTGGTAAAAAACGCCTTGGCGGCTTTGTATTGGCCTTGGCGGAAATTGAGCGTTCCCAAATTGCCGTTTACCTTTAACTGACCCAATTGATCATCGACCAAATCAAAAAAGCGGACGGCTCTTTCCAGATAGATTTCTGCTTCCGTATAATTGCCTTTGAGCATCAGCAAATTTCCCAGGCTATTATTGGACCGCCCCAATAGCAACTGATCATCAACTTGATGAGCCAAACCCAAAGCTTCAGTATAAACGGTCTGACACTCCTCCCAACGCCCGACATGGCGCAGCACACTTCCTTTGTTGAGCAAGGTACTGACCTGGTTCATTTTATCATTTTCCTCCCGATAATTATCAATCAGGCGATTGTAGAAGTTGAGGGCTTGTTCATTTTGGAAATTTCGACGGGCATAATCGGCGGCCTTGCCCAGATAGTGATTGGTTTTTTCTTTGACCTCTGCATTTTCATAGTGAAAAGCAAGATCGACATAGCGCTCGCCCAGGTTTTCGCTGTAGAGTTTTTCTATGGCTTCGGCAATGAGCTGGTGTAGGCGGCGCAGGCGAGCACGCAACTGCATGTCGTAGACGGCTTCTCTGAGCAGTGAATGCTTGAACATGTAGCGCAGTTCGTTCATCGAGCGCCATATTTGCCCTTGTTCTGCGGTTTCTATCTGTTCGCGCAGCACACTGGTCGCATTGCCATTGTATTTGACAAATTCCTCATTCTGTTTGAGGACTTCATTCAAAATGGGAACTTCAAATTCTCGTCCGATTACTGCCGCCGCTTTAACCGTCTCTTTGACCAAATTGGATAGGCGGTCAATACGGGCCATCAAAATGGCATTTATTGAGCCCGATACGCGAATACTACTATCCTTCACATTCCATTTATTATCGACTAGCCTGAGTAGTTTGCTCTCTTTGAAGTAGTCGATGATCTGTTCGAGGTAAAAAGGATTGCCATTGGTCGCCCGATAGAGCGCATCTAGGAAATTGGGATGAATATCACCTTCCAGGCGATTAGCGGCAAAGGCGCGGAGCGCTTCGCGCGACAGAATATTTAGGTCAATCTCCTCAACCTGGAGCTTATGTCTTTCGATAAATTCCTGATCGACCAATAGGGGTTTTTCCCCATCATCTGAATAGCGGGAAGGAATAAGAATAAAAACTGGATAGTTCTGCATCTCAGGAATCAAATCCCGTACAAAAGCCCTGGAGCTGCCATCATACCAATGGGCATCTTCTAATTCAATAACCAGGGCCTGCCGACAAGCTGCCGCCTGAAATAATTGATTTAGGGCCTGAAGCGTATTTTGATAACGACCCTTGGCGTCCAACTGCTCCCAAAGAGAATCTTCGTAAAAAATACCCAAAAGTGCTGCAATAACGGATTTGGTCCGCTGTAGTTCTTTGAGAATAGTTTCGGCATTTCTGTGTTCAGCATTTTCCAGATCAATCACCAAAACTTTGAAAATAAGTGGCAGTGGTTGATGAATGATCTGGAAA
>JBCBDH010000248.1:0-8447 GCA_038529855.1 Bacteroidota bacterium
CGCCCCAGTATCTTCTAAACTAAAAAATGCTGGTGCTCTATTGTCCCAATAAATGCCATTGATCATAATGTCGCTTTGCAGGGCATAGGCTCGGAAAGTACTTTGGAATTGCTGGGGATGTTCAAAAAAAGTAGCTAGATCAAAGGCTTGTCCATCCTTTCGCTCAGCATAATCCTCACAATCTAATTGGGTAAAGACCATCTCGTCTAAGGAGCCTTGAAGATATTCCTGTGGACTCACCTGTCGGATGCCCATATCTTTCAATACCTCCGCTGCGCCAGAGGCCACGCGCCCCGTTCCAGTCAAGACGATCTTGGCAGCGGGGAGCTGTAGATTTTGATAGATGACTTTCGCCTCAGCGTAGTCGCGGCACAGGTGCATTCGTTTGACTTGGTACAAACCCGTGCGTTTTCCATAAGTCATCATCGTATTATGCGCCCCGACCATCCCTGCAAATCGGCCAAAGGCGATGAGGCGTTGTCCCTTTTCATTGGTCAATACCTCGTAGTCGATCAGTCGTATTTGTTGGTGGAGAATGGCTTGTAGCAGGCTGCGATTATAGCTTTGCTTTTTGATAGTATGGGAAAAGAAGAAATAGGTTTTATGGTCGATTAAGGACTTGATGGGAACTTCTTTGACCCCCATCAGCACATCGCAATCAGACAAATCGCTTTGTAGTTCAACACCAGCTTGCCGATATTCTTCATCGCTATAACAGCGGGAAGGGGAGGGGGCGACCCGCATCTGTACGGGGAATTGTTCTTGTACCTTTTGGCATTGGGTAGGCGTGAGTGGGACCCTAGAATCTGGTGGGACTTTTCCCTCTTGGATGATACCAATTTTAAGCATAGGTTAACTATTTTGGAAGCCCCAAAATAAAACTATTTTGGCATGATAATTGGAAAATAGAAGAAGTAATTTTCACCCATCCATTCCCTCTAATTTTCTGTTCCTCCACTTATCCCCATTTTGAATTCCTCCCATTGGCCTCATAGGTCCAAGGATTACATTTTATACGACACAACACATAGATTCAAGTCTAATTAACCATGAAAAGAAATACCATAATCCTTCTAATGGCCATGCTATTGGTCAGTGCCCCTTCCTGGGCAAATAGCGGTGGGACCGATAATGAAGAACCAGGGGATAAAACAAGTAAATCCAAAAAAGAGTCCCTAGCCAAAGCCTTTTTTGACGACATCGAGGAAAAGCTCTTATTTATTGACTTCCAAATGATCCCTGAAGATATCCTTGCCGTGAATGTCTTTCGCGCGGGAAAGCTTATGATGGAAGATCGCGTAGGTGACCTACCTGGTCACACCATTTACGAACTCAATCTGGAGGTTTTCCGCGAAGGCACCTATGATATCGAATTGGTAACGGAGGGTGGAATTAAAATCGTAAAAGAAATTAAAGTAAAATAATCTTTTTGTTTTTTTGACATTTCTCAATTTAAGGGGCTCAATTTCTACTAGAGATTGAGCCTTTTTCCTATGCAAACTAGCCCGCATTGCAAAGATTTTATGCATCTTTGCCCCCGCCGTTAAATAGCAAAGCAAAATAAGACCCATTGGGCACTGTCCAATAGCTTTTATGCACTTTTGCGAAGCATAAATCGCATTCCCCCATCCATACCAATGAAACTTTTCCCACACACCTTGGGTTTTGATATAGGAAGTCTATTCAAAAGTGAATAGAGGACCGTACTAACCAATCGGGGCTGACTGGAATCGACAGGAAAGATAATTAATTGGTAAGCATGTCGGAGCATGATTATTTACTCCGTCAACAAATAATAATTAACCAATTTAGCTGGCGACTATAAATACGCCATGGCAGCCTAAGACCAGGTCTTAGATGCCTTTGTGTCGTGCGCTTGATGCCTGATATACAGCGTGCCTCACATCAACCAACCCTCAGGCTAGCCGCGTGGACGGTCTCCACCACAAGGCGAAATTTCGGAGACTAAGGTCGTGGAATAGGTTGGTCGTCGAACCTTCCCACAACTCGAAAATCCAATCGTTCGACTAAACATGTAGAAGGCCTTTTGATGCTTTGTCTGGACCCGGGTTCAACTCCCGGCAGCTCCACTAAACACCCAGCCCTGCAGTACCGCTCGTATTGCAGGGCTTTTCTCTTCTCTTATACGATCTCCCAATCTACTCCAATAAGACAAACAATCTATTGAGCTTGGTTTTTCCACCAAGTGACTTACAATGAAAAAGGGACTGTTGACAAGGAAAAGTAGGGCCCCCACACATCTTTTTTTTGATCGCAGTGAAAACCCCGCAATTTACCCCCATTACGAATGAAGACAATCCAGAGCGGTCTGCCCTGGGTGCTTCCTTGTCGTTTTGCCTGGCCAGGCTTTTTGTACCGCTCTTAGTCGCGAATGAGCAGTGGTGAGCGATGTCGTGTAGTACTTCGCTGTATAAAACTAATCAACCCAATTGTCTAATTAGCCCAAACTAACATGAAGAGGACTTGGGCACAAAAACGCTGGTCATGAAAAAAACCAACCTAAAGAGGACTTGGTCCCAATTGCAAAAATGGTCTTTGGAAAAAGTGCAGTTAAAACAGCTTAAAGGAGGAGGGGATGGCGATTGTTCAGAAGATCAAGAAGGAATCGTAACAGAGGACCTAGTCGATTCCTAGCCCAGTGATTGTATCAGAACGATCTCCTTAAATGCCAATTCCTCAAAGTGCACTGAGGTCGTTCTGATGCTAACTATTTGAAAAATACTACTAGAGCTCATCGATTTTTTCTACAAACCATATTTTGACAATGATGTTTTCCTTGGCATCCAGTTGTTCGCGAAGCTTGGTCTTATGTATGGTAGATCGATTGCCTTTATTTCTGTAGCTGATTAGCTTTCTGGTGAAGCTAATAAATGTTTTGTAAGCCATGATCCTTTGTCGCGCCAGCTCCCGTTCTCGCTTTAGAAACTGATCAAAGGACTCGATTCTCGACAATAATAGCTCCTGCCAGCTTTCCTCTTGTTGGTACAGCTCATAAAGTGCTCGTATGGTCAGTGATCGCACCCGACAATTTTGTAGCCGATTCAAAGGGCTACAATCCCTCAGATAATCCGTGACTTGCTGAAATTCCCCTTTGTTAAAGTGAAAATAAGCTTTGCTAATGCGGATGGCCTCATCCCTGATCGTAGCATCGAGATAGGGCTGATAGTGAGCTATAAAGTGGTGCAGCCAGTCCAATTCCTTCAAGGCAGAAGCTATGACCGCAATATTGGTGAAAGTCGCATAAGTGATTCGATCGTTTTTGATCAGGATTTTGTACTGAAAACCCAATTGATACAGCTCTAAGGACTCCTTTAAATATTCAGGGTATCCATTGTTGATCAAGTGTTGGACGTGGTTGAGTAGATAGTGAAGAATGATTCGTTGTTCTTCGTCTCGAATGCGGTCGAGGTGTTCAAAAGTCAATTGCTTTAAGGCTTGGTAGACTGCTTCTTCATGGTCCTCCATGCGCAATCGAATAATGAGTAGATAGATATTGAAGATGGGATTATCTACCACTAGCTTAGCTTCTGTCATTCGCTGAACGGCATCAAACAGTAGGATAGGGGTTTCCTCTGATAGGGTGTTTTGGCGATTGAGCAATTCGCAGCCAAAACGCAGTTTGGCCATAGCGTAGAAGTTGTCCAGGTTTTCCATAGCAGCCTCAATGCTTTCGACTGCTGGTTTGAGTTTTGGGGTATTGGGATGGTAAAATAATTCCTGATTGAGAAAAAGCATGTCCTTATAATAATGCATATCCCGTATGGGCTTTTCCTTGAGACTGGTAATCAGGGAATTGGTATAGCGCACGAAGTAAGCGTAAACATTGCGCCGTCCAAGGGCCTGTATGAGTAATTTTTGGCGAGGGAGGTTTTGGTATTTGAGTTCTAATTGAATGATATATTCCTCTACGAGTAGGGACAAATCAGATAAGGTGTCCCGAAATTTTTTGCTTTTAAATGACTTATCATCGGGATAGAGGTGGGCAAAGACCCGCTCCCGATCCATTATATCTTGATCAAATTGCGGATAGGTTTGATGCTCAACTAGATAATCATACAGCCTGACCAACTCCTGTCGGGTATTAAAAAAGGGAGACTGTAGGAATTTTCCCAATTGTTTGAATTCCTTTTCTTGTAGTGATTTCAGCAATCTAACCAGCTTGCTTTGTTGCATGACAATCCAATCTATTTTAAGGTGCGGTTTTAATATCTAGCTTATTTGCCCCAAAGATGAGTATTCGTCTCTAGATTTGTGTTCTTTTGATGGCTTGTCAAAGTAGTACCCCTTATCGTCAATTCGGGGCATCCATGGATTATTGTACGTATTTTTTTATCCTTAAATGACTAATATTGTTAAATCCCAAATCTATCTATGATGATAGACAAGGAATCAGCATTAAGCTGCCCAACAAATATACACATATAGTTTTTGGTATTCACATGCTCTCATTATGCTTGATCAGGATGACTGCCCAAATGGGCAGTTATCTAATTTTCTACAAAGGAGCAGTTGAACTAGCCTAATACAGCTGATGGTCTCTCTAAACATCATTAAGCATCCCGGTTTTAAGCCCCAGGGAACAAATTGAAGAAGCTGTAATTTAGAATAAGATGGAACTTATAAACCCGGTTTGTTCTTTGCAATACCTTTTGCATAGAAGAACATCCTATCTTCTCTGTCCGGGTTTTTTACTTACAACAGCTTTCTTAATCGAGTAGATTGATCACGGCGCTTGCTCAGCAAGAGCCTGTCGCATTGGGAAATGATCTTAATCTATAATTGCGCATGTCAGAACATCAGTCTGCATGGTGGCCCTGCTATTAGTCTATTATTGGCTTATGGACCGTACAGGCTGTTGCTGAGTCAAAATGGCGCTTTACTGGGAGCAGTTTAATCATTGTCTGTACAACTCAACTCGTGTGTTAAACTCATGAATCCGCTGCAAATTGTCATACTTGAGAAAAATCAACCGCTACCGCTGCCCGATATGTTGGAAATTATCCTTCAAAATAATCTCCAAAATCCTATTGTACACCCCAGCGAGCTAGTCCATCATCAGGAGTCAGAACCAAGGACTTTGAGCCAAAAAGAGTACTTTTTTACCCGAAAAAGGGATCGTTTGGTGAAAGTAAATATTTGCGATATCCTCTGGATAAAAGCCAGTAATGGAAGTGTGGAAATTGTTCTGCCCAAAGAAAAATTTGTCGCCTCCGCCAATTTAAAAAGCTTTAGTCGCCAGGTCCAACACCAAAGCCTTTTGCGCGTTCATCGCTCCTACATAGTGAATTTGGAAAAGATTACCGCACTGTCGGAAAATTGTCTCTACATCCCCTATAAAAGCCAGGAAGAACGCATCCCAATTAGCCCAAAATACCGAGATGACCTCATGAAGTTCATCCCGCGTTTGCGGTCAGATTAAGTGTTTGCTATCCTCCAAAAAGCACTTTTTCTGTTCCCAAGGTCTTTGTTTTTACACCAACAAACCGTACTTTTGATTGCTCATTGCTTTTCACCACAATCACTTTCTAACCTACACGGAACAATCGGTGAATTAATTACAAGATAAAAGTAATTTCAACCAACTGACTACAAGCAAAAACCTACAGTTCCCAAAACCTGTTGATTTAATTACAGACCTACTATCTGAATAGCTAACAAGTGTTTTTGGTAAGAGAAAATTTAGCACGCATCTATGAGCCTACTCTCCCCTTCGTTTTTTAGTCGATTGATTAAAAGTGGCTACCTACTGGGCAGTTTCTTTTGCTTGATCTCTACTGGTCTTACGGCACAGTACAGCTCCCTCGTCAATGAGTGGGACAAAGCCTATGGTGGCAGTGGCTGGGAGGACCTACACGATATGCAAGAAACACCAGATGGCGGCTATATCCTCGCAGGAATATCAACTTCTCCTTTATCTGGCGATGTCTCTGAGGCTTCCTATGGACAAGGTGATTTTTGGGTGGTCAAAACGGATGCCCAGGGAGAAATGGAATGGGATCGACGATATGGAGGCAGTGGTATGGAGCGCCCTTGGAGTGTTAAACCCACACCAGATGGCGGCTACATCATGGGCGGCTGGTCCAATTCCGATATCAGTGGGCTAAAATCCGACAATTCAAGAGGTTATGACGATTATTGGGTCATTAAGACAGATGCCAATGGCAATCCTCAGTGGGATCGAACCTATGGGGGTGATACGACCGATCTGATGTATGCACTCATCCCAACTAGCGATGGTGGCTACCTAATGGGGGGGCTCTCTGCCTCCAATGCCAGTTTTGAGAAGTCTGACCCACGGAAAGGAGACTTTGATATCTGGATCGTCAAAATAGATGCGCTGGGAAATATCGAATGGGATCGCAGCTATGGTGGAGATGGAGAAGATCGCCTCAATCATCTGGCAGAAAGTCCTGATGGGCATTTTGTTTTAGCAGGAGGGACGCGATCTGGTGTATCAGGTGATCTACAGGCACCGCTTATTGGTGTAAAAGATGCCTGGCTGCTCAAGATCGACCGCAATGGTGGAAATATCCTTTGGCAACAGCGTTTTGGGGGGACAGATGAAGATGAGATCAATACCTTTGGACTGACAGATGATGGCGGATTCATCCTGGGTTGTGGCTCCCGATCCAATACCAATTTGCCCTACAAATCGCAGGACAATCGAGGGATCGTTGATATGTGGGTGGTCAAAACGGATGCGCTGGGAAATATAGAATGGGAGCGGACCTTAGGAGGGGCTGATCTGGAAAATTGCTATTCTGTCAAACAAAATTCCATTGGCCATTACCTAATTGGTGGATTTTCTGGTTCTGATATTGGCTTTGATAAAGAAGATATTCTCAAAGGCGCTTTTGACTTTTGGTTGGTTTACCTCGATCCCAATGGGAATAAGCTTTGGGACAAAACATTAGGTGGAGACAATCGAGATGTCTTGGAGAATTTATTCCAAACCGCTGATGGTGGCTATTTGCTTGGTGGCCATTCCATTACTGATATCAATGGCGATAAAACCCAAGCCAATAGAGGACTCAATGATTTCTGGGTTATCAAAACCGCCTGTAATCTGACGATGGATGTACCAGATGTTCGCGTCTGTGCTAATGAATCGTTTACCCTGGATGCCTACGACCCAAGCTGCCTGGCCTGTGAATGGCAATGGAATGATAACAATGCTGACTCTATCCGCGCCTTATCCGTAACAGCGACCAGTACCTTTGCCGTTACCCTGACTGATGCTGTTGGTTGTGCGCGTATGGATGATGATATTCTAGTCGAAGTTATTCCTGGTCCAGCGATTGATTTAGATGATCAACAGCTTTGCGAGGGGCAAAGCATTATGCTGGATGCAGGAAATACTGCGCAAAGCTATGTATGGTCAACTGGTGCGATTAGTTCAAGTATCGAAGTAAATACAGCTGATACCTACAGTGTCACCCTGACCAATACTGAAGGCTGTACTAGCGAAGATCAAATGACCCTCTCCTTCACCCCTGCTCCTGTAGTTGACCTTGGGCCAGATACCAGTTTTTGTCAAGGCAATAGCCTCTTTCTCAATGCAGGTAATCCTGGTGCTAGTTATCAGTGGTCTGAACCTGGTAATGGTCAGTTGTTGGAAGTCGATCAAATCGGCACCTATACCTTGACGGTAACGGATACCAATAATTGCACGGCTGCTGATACCATTGCGGTCAATCTCTATGCTGCTCCGCAAGCTTTAGATGTTCAAGAAGTTTGTGATGTCAATAATAATTTCTACACGGTGAGTTTTGAGATCAGTGGGGGAGACTTGAGCACCTATTCCATCAGTCCAATGAGTGGGAACTTAATGGGTAATCTATTCACGAGTGATCCTATCCCCAAAGAGCAGGCTTATAGTTTCTCCATTGATGATATTCGAGCTTGTGGCCCTGTGGTGGTCAATGGGACTTATGATTGTGCGTGTAGCACCACAGCTGCGGTACTGGATACAGAGCCCCAAATGATCTGTGGCAATGCGACTGCCATCATCCCTCAACTGAATGCGGCAGTTTTAGATGCCAATGATGTCGAACAGTTTTTGCTACACGATGGAGATGCCAATACGATTGGCAATATACTGAGTGTGGGGATGCGTCCTGAGTTTAGCTTTGGACCTGGGATGAGCATAGGAACAGTTTATTATGTTACGGCTATCGCCGCCAATACAGATTTAAACGGAACGCCTGATGATAATGACGGCTGTTTTGCTCAGTCCATAGGTGTACCCATTGTCTTTGAAGAATTACCAGAGGCGATTATTGAGGCGCAGACAGATTTGTTGCTCAGTTGCTCAGATGGGACTTTGGTATTGGATGGCAGTCTGTCTATACCCCCAGGGGAATTATCTTTTGAATGGTCGACGGATAATGGTCAAATCGTTGGCTCAGATGATCAGCCCCTGTTGG
>JBCBDH010000249.1:0-8411 GCA_038529855.1 Bacteroidota bacterium
AGTAACCTTATATATCTGTAGTTTCTTAATGTTTGTATCTTTTGACTTAGTGCAATACTAAAGGACAGTTGCGGGAAAATCAGCACTTTCGTTGTTTTTAGGGGGGGCACCTTTTACTTGATAGGCTCCTTCTGTGTATTTTTAGGGGTCATTCTCTGCTATTGCCAAAAAAAAAGCTAATATTACGGCAAGCAGTAGTGGTCCAATATACCTTTCGATCCTTTCTGTTGTGACCAACAGATCGAAAAGATGTCCTAAACATTAGCATATCTCGGGATGGGCCCGCTAGGATTCAAGATGTATTAATGGAAAAATTGGAATCGCTTCTTCACGACTTTAAGACACATCTTCACACTGCCTTGGAGCAAGGTTGGATGGCGGATGCTCCTATAGAGCAATTGCGCAAAAAGGCGGAAGCCCTCGACCAGCTCTGTGATGATATTATGGCTTTGGGTGATGAAGCACAACAAGAGATTCAAGCCTTAAATACTGTTCCTAATGGACAACACTATCCTTATTTGTATTTGCATTTCAATTGGATGGAACAGGCCAAATCCTTTCTATTGCTTTGGCGCGATGTGATCTTTGAACAGCAAAAGGCTGACCTCTTTTTAAAAGACCAACAAGTAGATGCCGATCGAGTAGAACAACTTCAAAAGCAATCTTTACAACTGCTAATGGATGTATCCTCAGCGCTATGGGAGGCTCGTCCAGGAAATGGTAGTGTAAGACCTAGTACCAGCAAATTGCAATTGGAAGATTGGCGCATCCAACAAAATCCATGGCCCATCTATCGACAGCAAATTGCCAAATTACCGCAGCAGGCAGATGCGCTTTTGGCACAGTATCAACTGTTGGATCGCTATGGCAATAGCCTACGCAATATACGGACGCTGATCGCACAACTTTTACAAGAGGTCAATTCCAGGGTTGACGACTATCGAAAGCAGTCAAGCGATACCATTGCTTTCGTTGAGCAACAAACAAAAGAAGTGGGTAAAATCAATACTCACATTGACAAGATCGAACAGCATAAAGCTACTAGGATCAGTCAAAAGCAGTTTACTCAGCATATGGAAAAGGAGTTGGCTCTATTCGAGGATAAGAATCGCGTATCCATTGCTATTCTAGACGGAATTTTGCAGTACAAGGAGGTCTTTTTTCAGCGCAATATTCAACAGTGGCTGGATTCGGAAATCATGCCTTTGCTATATGAGTTGTGGGAACTATCTGACCAGATCGACAATAGTCTAAAGATGTCGCTGCTCAATATCCGCAATCGCAATTTATTATTGAGCAATGAACGAAAGGAAGGGGTAGATACTTCTGTTGAGGAAGCTGATCTTTCCCAACCGCTACACATGTATTTGGACAAGCTAGAGGGCTGGTCTTCCAGTGTCCAGCAATTGGGGCAATGGCTCGATGAACGCATGGAGGAGCAATTTTACATCACCGTTGTTTACGACCCCCTTCGTCCATTTTTACCCTTGCCGCTACAGTCTTCCATCAACAAACTTCGTCAAAATCAAAATCAGTTTTTTGCTCGAATACAGTCTTGGACCAGACGGCAGGTCAATCTTTTTCAGCGTTTCAAACGCAATGTGGAGCGGGAGGAGGCGTTGAGTGATTCGGAGAAAATCGTTCGGTTTATACAAACCAAAAGTGCTGATCCTAAAAATGCACAGTATACGAGCATCTTTCAAACCAGGGGCTATATTGGAGAATCCTTTTGGGTGGGCAGAAAAATTGAACTGCGCAGGGTCAAATCCCTGGTCGATCAATGGCAAGAGGGTTTTAGAGGAGCTATCCTGCTTAGCGGTCAGCGCTTTTGTGGCAAAAGCTTGTTTGGCGATGTAGTGGGCGACCGTTACTTTTCCGGCAATACCATTCGATTGCTTCCCAACTCCAGCATCCAATTGGGCGGGCGTACCCTCAATACGACTTATAAACTAGAGGAAGCGCTCGAGTTTATTGAAAAGTATTCTTTGCAATCTCGCCCGTTGATCTGGATAGACGATCTAGAACTCTGGCGAGATGTCAATATCCCTCTTAGTAAAAATATCAGGGCTTTACAGAAGCACATTGATCGTTTTTCTGGAAAGCTTTTCTATTTAGTTTCGATGAGCAATTGGCTCAAAGCCCATTTGGCCAAAACCCATCAGCTCGACAATACCTTTCAGGCAGAGATCAATTTGGATCGCATGGGCATCAATGATATTCAGCAAGGTATCCTTATTCGCCACGGTGCCACACACAAGCAGTTGGTGGATAAAGAGGGAAAAGAACTCAGCTCGCAAGCCTTTCGGGAGTTAATCCGCAAGGTTTATCGCAGCTCCAATGGCAATATTGGGGAAGCACTTGATCGTTGGGCTTACAGTATACGCCGCTTGGATGAGGATCGGGTGATTTACAAGCCTTTGCCCAATAGACAGTTACCAGATTTTATTAGTCCAGAGACGGGTTTGTTGCTCACTACGGTAATGATGGAGCGGAGGATCAATGAATATCGACTTCGCAAGCGCTTTGGGCAGCCCTTTAAGGAGAAATACAATGCACCCTTACAACGCTTGAGCAATGTGGGTTTGTTGACGCGGAAGATGGATGGATGGTTAGAGGTACGTGAAAACATTGCGAACGATGTAGGAAAACTTTTAGATCAAAATAATTATTTGCGTTTTTATCAATAGCCGCTATTTATGGAGAGCGAAATGATCATCTACATGACCTGGTGGCGTTTTTTAACTAGTGCGCTACTGTTATTGCTGGGCTACTTTTTGCTACAAGTGGCCTATCGCGGATTGGGACGTCTTAGCTTTTTAGAGCGCTTTCAGCCCTTGTTGCGCGAACGCTTGAGACAGGTTCTATTACTGTATGAGCTGATTGCATTGCTCGTTTTGCTCAGTATATTTATCCTCATCAATCCCATTTTTCACGGTTTATTGACTATACTATTTTTGCTATTGGTCTTGGTAGGAGGCTTTAAGCCCCTAAAGAGCTATTTTGCTGGGAAGATCGTTCAGCTCAATGGCACTATCGACAAGGGTATTCAGCTCAAGGTGAACAATCTACAGGGCATCATCGTTGCCCTTGGGCGTTTTGGAATACAGCTTAAAACAAGTAAGGGGCTACATATTTTGAGTTATGATCAATTGCTCATTGATGGCTATATGCTGCTATCTGGTGAAGAGATTGGCGGTTTTTATCAACTCAAAATCAGCCCCTCTGAAGGGAATGAACGCAAGGATCACGGCACCTACCTGACTGACCTATTGGCGACGACGCCCTATTTGGATTGGAGCCACAAACCCGAAATAAGCATTGGCCAAACACCAGAGCAAGTGATCGCAACCGTGCTGGTTAAGGAAGAAAGCCATCTTTACGATTTAATTGCCTTATTGGATGAGTGGGGATATGTGTGTAAATTATCTAAAAAGTAATTCCAGATTGTAATGAATGAGATATTAACCTCCTACAATTTGATCATCGAGGCTTCGGCCATCTTGATTCTCTCTTTTTTCTTTAGCGAAATTGCCCGCAAAACCAATATCCCCTCCGTATTGATGTTAATCATTTTGGGGATTGTACTCAATTATGTCTTGAAGGCAGTTGGTAATACGCCCAATTTTTTTCCCATCTTAGAGGTGTTGGGGATTGTGGGCTTGATTATGATTGTATTGGAAGCAGCCCTAGAGCTTAAGCTCAAACGCGAAAAGCTAATTCCCATCGCCAAAGCTTTTATTATTGCCTTGACTGGCCTGTTAGCTTCTACCTGGGTAGCGGCTTTGATATTGGAATACTATATTCCAGGGATGACGACGGTTTCAGCCTGGCTTTATGCGACGCCTTTATCTATTCTTTCAAGTGCGATTATTATTCCTAGTGTGTCTGGATTGGCAGAGGCGAAAAAGGAGTTTCACATCTACGAAAGCACCTTCTCTGATATTCTGGGGATTATGATTTTTTACTTCCTGACTGGGCAATTGGAAGCAGCTGAACAATCTGGTGGACTGATAGGTTTTGGTGGAAATGTATTACTGACGATTGTACTATCTGTAGTAGCTAGTTATATCATTGTGTTGATCTTTCAAAATATCAAGAGTGATACCAAGCTCTTTTTGCTGATTGCTGTCCTATTACTTTTATATGCAGTTGGTAAAAAGATGCATCTTTCCTCTCTGATTATCATCCTGGTTTTTGGACTGTTGATCGCTAATATGTCGCTGTTTTTTCAGGGGCCATTGGGCAAGTGGTTGCAACTTCAAAAAGCCAAGCAAATTTATGATGGGCTTCATATCATAACGATGGAAACGGCTTTTGTCGTTCGCACTTTTTTCTTTGTCATTTTTGGTCTGACGATTGAATTAGCTTCCCTAGCTAGTCTGCAAGTTGTCTTAGTGAGTCTACTGATTATTTTATCCATTTATGTCATTCGCCTTGTCATCCTCAGGATATTTGTGGGTAAGGATATCCTGCCCCAATTGTTTATCGCACCACGGGGACTGATCACCGTTTTGTTGTTTTATGCCATTCCAGAAGAAGCAAAAGTGATTGATTTTGAAGCGGGAATTTTATTGTTTATCATTATCGGAACCAGTGTGTTAATGACGATTGCAATGATCTATGATAAGGGACGAACGGGAAAGGCCATGCGTCGGGCAGAGGGGCGTCCCGTGGGCTATGAGCGGTGGAAAGCACCTAGTATACAGGACTTGAATGAAGCGCCTTCGACAGAGGGGAATTAGTTGAAAGTTGATAAAATAAGGATTGGGGTAAATACTTTGTAGCGAAGAATGATTTGTACTGGTCTCATTAGCGGGATGCCTTGTTGGACTGAATTGGCTCAGTCCAACAGTCGCGATAAGCCAATATAATTCATTGTAGTCTGTGATAAGGTGTTGATTATTAGATTTTTATAGTCGTTTTTTGCCTGGCCTCATGCCCTTTCTCAATGATAGCCGTATAATAAATTTCCCTAAAAAAGAGTTTATACCCCATCCAAAGTGCTCGGGGACTTTAGCTCCCAATACATCACAAAAAGATCGACCACTTTAGCAAAAAAAATCACCAAAATGAGAAAATCAATCCAACTCTTGGTCTTGTTGGGGCTATTTGCCTTGACGGCCTGTGGCAAGAAAGAAAAGATCGCTCAACTCGAAAAGGAGCTTTCCCTAAAAAAGGAAGAAGTCACTAAGCTGGAAGAACAAGTCAGCTATCTAAAAGGCACTAATACCAGCTTGCTAGAACGCATGTCTGATCTATCCATCATCAGCAAAACTGGCGCCGAAAGCATCAAAAAATCCATGGAGTCTATCACTCAGCAGTATGGTTTTATCCAGGATTTAACGACCAAGATTCAATCCAAAGACTCGCTTAATCTCGCCCTTGTGATGAACATTAAACGCTCTTTGACAGATATTGGTGATGAAGACATCCAGGTCGAAGTGCGCGGAGGTAAGGTCCACGTCTCCATCTCTGATAAACTACTCTTTACAACTGGCAGCGATAAAATAAACAGCCGCGCCGAAACGGTACTGGATAAACTAGCTACGATTATCAACGATCACGACGATTTGGATGTCTTAGTCGAGGGACATACTGATGATGTCCCCATGACTGGAGGCTGCATCAAAGATAATTGGGACCTGAGTGTGAAAAGAGCTACAGCAGTCGTTCGTATGTTACAAGAGGATTATTACGTAGCTCCCGACCGATTAACTGCCGCAGGCCGCTCTGAATACCTCCCCAAGGCCGATAACCTCACCTCTGAGGGGCGCAGCATCAATCGCCGAACGGAAATCGTTATCATGCCTAAGCTGGATCAATTCTTTAAGCTTTTGGAGAGTCCAGAGCTGTTGAATTAGAATTTTTTTTCACTTTTTTATTTATGGTATATCTTATTGGTTATGTGGATTTTATAACTTGTAAGATTGAGAAAATGTACTGATTCTTAAAAAGAAAGTCCAAAATTTTTATGGAATTTTGGACTTTTTGCGTCCTATAAGGGAAGACTTGTTTTTTGAGTACTCGTTGGATCAAGTTATTCTTATTTTCATTCCAGCTGTTGCTTACTGCTGAATAGGCGGGAGTATGGCCTTTGGGCAGGGGAGTAGCAGTGGTGGTGGTCAATGACTGCCCCGAATAGGGGCAGGGCGGTGGTGGAGAAAGGGTGGGCCCCTTCCCAACAAAGGGGGCTCCCAACTCCCACTAAAAACCATCCCCCGCTCCAATACCCAAGTTTCCAAACAAACCCTTAACTTTGCATCACATTCAACGCCAATCCCATAACCCATAATCATCTCAAGATCGGATATGAAAGACCTATTAGAAGACGCCCAATTTCAAAAGATACTGACGGAAATCGCTTACAAGCAAAAACAAAGTCAAGCAAAAATTAAGAAAGAGGCGGAATCTTATCTCGAAGAACTGTACACCAATCACAAGCCCCTCGCCAATATGTTTGCCGTGCAAGGAGGACAGTACATCCTGTCTCGTGCTTATGATCGGGCCATTGACATCAACCCACAGGAAATTAAAGAATTGGCTAAGTTGATGCGCCGCCATCCCGTTGCCTTTGTGATGACCCATAAAACCTACATCGACATGTTGGTATTGGGGATCGTTTTGGCGCGACATGGCCTTCCCTTGCCCTACACATTTGGCGGGATCAATCTAAACTTTTTAGGACTTGGCCAATTTGGCAGGAGAAATGGGGTGATCTTTATTCGCCGTTCCTTCAAAGACAATCCAGTTTATAAAGCCACCTTGCGGCATTACATTTCTAGCCTGGTCAATGATAAGGCGCATTTCATGTGGGCCATTGAGGGAACTCGCTCGCGCACTGGAAAGCTCGTATGGCCCAAGATGGGTATCCTCAAATACATCATGGAGGCCGAGCAAGACAGTCGAAAGGCCGTCAAGTATGTTCCTGTTTCTATTGTTTATGATTTGATTCCTGATGTAAAGGAAATGACCAAAGAGGGGAGGGGAAAAGATAAAAAACCAGAAAGCCTGACCTGGCTAATCAATTACCTGCGCAAGATGGGAGATAACCTCGGGCGCATATCCGTCCGCTTAGGCGCTCCTGTGGATCGAGAAGAGTTTCCAGATACGGTGCTGGCTTTTGAAGAAGTGAGTGATAAAGCATACAAAGGAAGCATTCCCCGTTTTGCCTTAGAGTTGGTACATCGCATCAATCAAATCACGCCAGTGACGACCGCCTCTTTGATTTGTATTTCGCTGCTTAGCAAATACGCTTTGAGCAAAAGAGCGATAGAAAGCGATGTGGCTGATTTGATGCAATTGATCGAAAATCAAAAGCCTGATGCCCTAGTCAATCGCGGCAAAGCCATTGGTGAGAGTGTTCAGTTTGCCCTCAATTTGCTGACCAAAGCCGAACTGATTCGCAAAATGGGAGATGGCCTAAAGACCAAATTTGCCATCGTTCCAGAGAACTACCTCCCTACGACTTATTATGCCAACATGGCGGTCCATCATCTCTATCATCGCGCTTTCATCGAATTGGCCTTTTTGAAAGTCAATGATCGCTCCGTGAAGGAAAGAGCCTTGGCCTTTTGGTCCTATGTAATGAATATGCGGGACCTCTTTAAATTTGAATTCTTCTATTCCCGCAAACCACAGTTTAGCGATGAAATTGAAATTAACCTTCGCTTAATCGATCCAGATTGGTCGGCAAAATTACACAATCCTAAAGCCAACTTGGAAAGTTTACTAAAGACCCAAAAGGTATTAGTAGCTCCAGTCGTTTTGCACCCCTATATTGAAGCCTATCGCGTCGTCGCCTACGGCTTACAAACCCTCGAACCAGGAGAGGTATTTGAGGAAGATGCCTTTATCGAACGCTGTTTGCTATTGGGTGGGGAAATGCAATGGCAGCGCCGCATCCAGCGTATCGAATCGGTTTCCAAACCTTTCTTGATCAATGGTATTCGACTGGCCAAAAACAGAAACCTTATCCCTACGGCCCAGGATGATAAAAAGGAAGCACTTAAAGAATTTTTGACTCAGCTAGATAAAGTAGCTGACCTAATTAATACCCTCCAAGGTATTAGCCTGACACAAGCCACAGAGCTTTTACCCTCTGTTCCACTAGAGCGCGATATCGTTCCTGGTTCAAAGACAGATGCCATCACCCGAGAGGTTTTGGAGGGAGAGGCGGGGCCTCATATTGGTGCTTTTTTCGATTTAGATCGGACTTTAATCAAGGGCTTTTCTGCCAAAGAGTTTTTCCAACGCCGTTTGCTTAGTGGCCAAATCACCACCAAAGAGCTAGTGGCCCAATTTGCAGGTGTATTGGTCTATACCATAGGTAATGGCAATTTTGCTGGTTTGGCCACTAAGCAAACGGCGTTGGAAAAACTCTTTGGCAGAAAAGCCCTTGATTAAAGTCCGAT
>JBCBDH010000250.1:0-8364 GCA_038529855.1 Bacteroidota bacterium
CGCTTCCAAAACAAGAGGCATCACTAGAGGTCAAATTGGTAAAGATGGCTTCTGATGCTTCCACGGTAGCGCTACAAGAAGCGGTACAACCATTGGCATCCGTAACCGTTACGGTGAATATGCCAGCATGGATATTGATCAAATCCTTGCTTGTAGCGCCATTGCTCCATAGGTAAGTGTAGGGCAATAAACCTCCTGTTACAGTGAGAGCAACATCTCCAGATTCCAGATCGCTACAAATAGCGTCTGTAGATAAACAGCTTGCCGTTAGTTCTTCGTAGGCAATGATACTAGCGCCACAACTGGTAGAACAGCCATTGGCATCCGTAATGGTCACTTCATATTCACCTGGTGATACATTATTGAGATTTTGGCTGCTTGCACCTGTATTCCAGAGGAAGGTATAAGGACTATTACCTCCTGTTACATTTAGATTGATATTTCCAGTAATATTTGGACCACAGGGGTCTTGATCAGCCGTACAGATGACTTCCAAGGAGCTGGACTCATTGACAGAAGCGGTGCATACTGCTGTACAGGCATTGGCGTCTGTGACCGTTAAGTCATAATTGCCTGCAGGCAAATTGTCGAGGTTTGCGGTGGTGGCGCTATTGCTCCAAGTATAGATGAAGGGAGGAACACCACCTGTTACAATAGTGGTGATTTCGCCTGTAGTACCGCCATTACAGTCTACTTCTGTAGCTGAACAGCTTAGGTTCAAACCTGGTGCCTCTTCAATTACTGTAGTGCAAATGGCCTGGCAATTATTAGCATCCGTGACCGTTAGGGAATAGCTGCCCGCGGGAACGGCTGTAAGGTCTTGGCTATTTGCGCCATTGCTCCAATTGAAGCTAAATGGAGCTAAACCACCAGTTAGATTGACGGTGATGCTACCTGAGTTGGCATCTGCACAATTGGTTGGTGTTGGGCTACAAGCCAATTCAAAACCACTAACGCTTTCAACGGTAGTAGAGCAAGTGGCGGTACAGCCATTGGCATCTGTAATGATAACCGAGTAATCACCTGCTGGAACAGCATTTAAATCCTGGTTAGTGTCTCCATTATTCCAAGCAAAGGTATAAGGAGCGGTTCCGCCCATGACGATTAGGTTGATGTCACCAGCTGTGTTGGCATCGCAGCCGCTTTGACTGACTTGGCAATTAGCCGTTAAGGAAGCAGGTGCTTCGATCGTTGTTGAACAAACGGCGCTGCATCCTTCTGCATCAGTTACAGTCAAGGTATAGGTGCCAGCATTTAGGTTATCGAGATTTTGGCTGGTGGCGCCATTGCTCCAAGCATAGGTAAAAGGAGCCGTTCCACCACTGATATTGCTAGTAATGATCGCATCTGCCTGCTCATTACAAGTTGGATTAGTAGCAGAACAAGTAAGTTCAATGGCTGAGTGAGGCTCAATGCTGGCGCCACACTGTGTGACACAACCATTGGCATCTGTAATGATTACACTATAGCTGCCTGCTTCAACCCCTAGAAGATTTTGACCATTAGCTTCATTATTCCATTGATAGGTATAAGGAGCGGTTCCGCCTGTTACAGTCAAGGTAATATCTCCAAGAACATCTGCGCCACAACCGCTTTGTGTCGCTGTGCAAACAGCTTGTAAGCTGGTAGGTGCATTAATCGTTACGCTACAAATTGCATCGCAATTATTGGCATCGCTTACCGTCAGGCTGTAGGTTCCTTCTGCTAATCCATCTAGATTACTGGCCGTTGCGCCATTGCTCCAGGTATATTGGAAGGGTGGGGTACCGCCTGTAACTGTTGTAGTGATGATGCCATCGTTATTTCCTTCACAATTAATGTCAGTTGCGGTGCAGTTGAGTTCGATGGCTGGTGTATTTTCGATCGTAGCGGTACAGCTGGCACTGCAATTATTGGCATCCGTGACCGTCAGACTATAGGTGCCTTCAGGAACTTCATTTAGGTCTTGAGTGGTCGCGCCATTGCTCCAAGCAAAGCTAAATGGTGCAAGACCGCCTTCTACATTCACACTGATGCTGCCACTGGTGATATTGCTACAATCTGTGTTGCTGGCTGAACAGCTCAGTACAAGATCCGTACTGGTCTGAATACTTGCTTCGCAGGTGCTGGTGCAGCCATTGGCGTCTGTGACGATGACACTGTAGGTACCTTCATTGAGATTATCAAGGTTTTGGCTACTAGCACCGTTGCTCCATGAATAAGTATAAGGCGCTGTTCCGCCATTAACGACTAGCTCAATAATGCCATTATTTGCCCCTTGGCAAATGGCTGGGCCAGCCGTGCAGTTGGCTTCAAGTAGGGGAGGTTCTGTAATTTGGTCCTCGTGGATCGCTGTACAGCCCTTAGTGTCAGTTACAGTTACATAATAGGTATTGGCTGCTAGGTTGTTGATATCTTCACTTGTGGCCCCATTGCTCCAAATGAAGGTATAAGGAGCTGTTCCTCCTTCGACTGTCAAATCAATTGATCCTGTTTCGCCATCCAGACAATCAGTATCTTCAGAAACACTAGACAGCGTCATTTCATTGGGCTCAAGCAGTTCAATGCTGGTAGTCGCTACACAACCGAAATCATCAGTAATGCTTACAGTGTAGCTGCCTGCTGGTAGGCTATCCACCATTTGAGTGGTATCGCCTGTACTCCAAAGGAAGCTGTAAGGCGGAAGTCCTTCGCTTGGAATGGCTTCTAGTTGTCCGCTGGCTTCTCCCTGGCAATCTATCGCTGCTGTGACATTTAGGTCAACGGATAAATTTAGGGTAATACAATCCTCAAAGCTACATTCTTCCAGGGTTCCATTGAAATCACCATAGGCATTGATGTCGCCAGTAAAATCAAACCAGCCAGATAAGCCATATTCGCCATTTTTGACATTGGCGCCGTAGCCAATCTGGAAGGCGTAGTTGTAATTGGCGGGAGCATGGGTTAGATTAAGCGTTTTACCAGCATGAAGCCCTTCGCCAGTAAAGGTACTATTGTTATTGTCTAACTCGTAATAAGTCCAAGTGGTGTGATCCGCTCCAGAAAAAAAGTCATTGGGTTTGTAATCCCTACCCAATGCAGACCATTCCTCCCAATTTCGCTTATTGACCAAACGGACATTGATGATCCATTTGTAATCTGGATTGCCTACTCTTTCAGCGGTTCCAGTAATGCTGGCCGTACCATCAGGATATTCTTTTAAGCTTGCACCTGATAGATTTACGGAGTATAGTTCTACGCCTTCAGAATATCTCATCCAAAGTAAACGGGTATTATTGGCCCCTTCCAGTGTTTCATAATCCAATAATGGGCAATCAGCGGGGTTTTCAGAGATACAAGTGCTGTTACAGAAAGTAATGGCATCGACATCAAAATCAGGCCCTGAACCGTCGTTTTCCAATTTAATCATCCGCGTATCCCTACCTGCGGTAATGGTTTGGCTAACGTAGAAATGCCTAATGGAGGTTTTCAATGTAGTGGCTAGGGTAAAATTGACGCCATCAGTTGATTCGTAGACATTTAGTCTGGCCGTATCGCCTAGAGAAGTATTGTAGTAACGGAATTTCCAGGTGATGGTGTAGCGGTCGCCAGCAGGAAGGTTATAGCGCAGATCAACAAGGAGGTTATCATTGGCATCGTAGAATTTGGCAGGCTTACCATCAGCGGCACCCAACAGCTCATTGGCTTGGTCTACGCCATTATTCTGCTTGACTTTCTCTGCATAACCTAAAACATCGATCAATTCTTCGCTTGGTGCACAATCTGGGGTAAAACTATTGACCACCTTAGCGATAATATTGGATTCGCCAAGGTATTCTTCGCAGCCTTCACGACGCGTGCAGCGGAGGAAATAAGTAGTCACCGTAATAAACCCAGGATCATAAGTCAAATCAGTTGCTCCCTCAATTACATCCCATTCCCAAGGTGGCAATTCTGGATTGGTAGAGGTCAACCAAACGATTTCCAAATCGCCGCTGCCTCCCGTTGGATCTTCAATGCTCTCAATAATACTTGGATCAAATGGGCCACAAACTACTTCATAATCCCCAATTTCTCCACCATCCGTCACATTATCGCAGGGATCACTAGCCGTACAATTGTCTATCGTTCCATTAAAATCGCCATTGGCGTTGATATCGCCGTGAAAATCGAACCAACCAGATAGGCCGTACTCGCCATTCATGACATTAGCGCCATATCCAATTTGGAAAGCATAATTGTAATTGGCAGGAGCGTGGGTCAGATGGAGGGTTTTACCAGCATGAAGCCCTGCACCAGTGAAAGTACTATTGTCATTGTCCATCTCATAATAAGACCAAGTCGTATGGTCAGCTCCTTCTACATTGTCATTGGCTTTATAGTCACGCCCCAAGGCTGACCACTCCTCCCAATTCCGCTTATTGATCAGCTTTACATCAATAATCCATTGGTAATCTGGTTGGCCTAATCTTTCTGCTGTTCCGCTGATTTGGGCGGTTCCATCTTCAAATTCCTGTAGGGAGGCGCCAGCGAGATTGACGCTGTATAGCTCTACACCACCTGGATAGTTCATCCAAAGTAAGCGGGCATCGCTAGCACCTGGGGTGATGTCGTAATCAATCAATGAGCAATCTCTTGGCCCCTCAATGATGCAGTTGGTATTGCAATAGGAAATGGCGTCTACCTCAAAATCAGGAGCGCCAAAGCCATTTTCCAGCTTGATCATTTGGGTATTTTGACTAGCAACGATGGTATTACTCACCAAAAAGTCTTTAACCTCAGTGGTGAGGGTGGTCACATAATTGAAATTAATCCCATCCTCAGATTCGTAGACCTTTAATTTTGCTGGACCATTGTAGGAGGTATTATAATCTCGATATTTCCAGGTGATGGTATATCTTTGACCAGCTGGTAAGGTATAGCGCAGGTCAACTGTCAAATGATCGCCTTCATCATAGAATTTGGCTATTGATCCGTTGATAGGCCCCAGTAGCTTATTGGCATTACTAACGCCGCTATTGTTAATAATTTCTTCCGCATTGCCACTCATCTCTATCACTTCTTCATTCGCTGCACAATCAGGTGTAAGTCCATTGACGACCATTCCAATGATATTGGACTCCCCAATGTAATTATCGCAACCTGCTCTTCTAGAACAGCGCAAGAAATAAGTGGTTTGACTGATTGGTCCAGGATCATAGCTTAGGCCATGTGCGCCATCGATCACGGTCCATTGTTGGCGTGGAAGCTCTGGGTCAGTGGATGTGAGCCAAACGATTTCCAAGGTGCCGCTTCCTCCACTAGGATCTTGAATGCTTTGTATGGGAGCAGGGTCAAATGCACCACAGACGACTTCGTAAGGGCCGATCTCGCCACCATTGTTTACATTATTACAATTCGGAAGGGCCAAGCCTGTTGTCGACCAATTGAGCAATAAGCCTAAAAGTAGGCTGAGGCGAATAGACAAACTTTTTGTAGACGTGTAAAGGTTTCTGGTCATGTCCTGATAGTGGGTTAAATAAGGGATTATGTGTGGGAGGGTAATTGAGGAGGATTAGGATGCGGAGAAGGCGCGTAAGCGGGGGAGGTGAAATTGCTTTGAAATCGGGGGAGGAGAGGGCGTCCCCCTTAATACTTCGCATAATAAGTAGATTAGCAGGGCTAATGTTCCTGATTTTTGGATAGATGTGACGACGAAATTGGGCTGGTATAAGCCTTTTTTGTGATGAGAGGGCTGGTTTTTCGCTAGGGATAGCGAGATTGGTGAGGTGGGGATGTTACAGTGTAGGGGGCTTTCATTGGCATTCTCGGAGTGAGCCAATTCACTCTGAGAATGCCAATTCACTGTGAGAATGCCAGTATAACGGTCTCCCTCTACGCAGGGATGCCTTCGTATAATTCCTGACGTTGCTTTTTGACGCGATCAGAAGCCAGGAACTCCTCATAGCTCATCAGACAGTCGATGATACCATTTGGGGTAATCTCTACGATTCTATTGGCGACCGTTTGCAATAGCTTGTGGTCGTGGGAGGTGAAGATCAGGTTTCCTTTGAAATCGCGCATGGCGTTGTTCAGGGCGGTGATGGATTCCAGATCGAGGTGATTGGTGGGTTCGTCCAATAGGAGGAAGTTGGGTTGGCGAAGCATCATTTTTGACAACATGCACCGCACCTTTTCCCCACCAGATAGTACACTGGATTGTTTATTGACCTCCTCGCCAGAGAAGAGCATTCTTCCGAGGAAACCACGAATAAACTGTTCATCCTTTTCTTCTGAGAACTGGCGTAGCCAATTGATCAAATCCAGATCATTATCGTCTGAAAAGTAATCTTCGTTTTCGTTGGGCAGGTATTCTGGCTTAATGGTTTTGCCGTATTCAATGGTCCCACTATCAGCCTCTGTTTCTCCTGCCAGGACGTCAAAAAAGGCGGTAATAGCGGCGCTCTCGTGGGCAAATACCGCAATTTTTTCTCCTTTGTTCATAGAAAAGTTCACCTCGCCAAAAAGCAATTGGCCATTGTGATCTTTCTTGCTAAGTTGGTCTACTTTGAGGATTTGATCGCCTGGTTCTCTCTCAGGTTGGAAATTGATGAAAGGATATTTACGAGTAGATGGGCGAATCTCTTCGATATTTAGTTTTTCCAGGGCTTTCTTACGGCTGGTTGCCTGCTTAGATTTAGAAGCATTGGCACTAAATCGGGCGATAAACTCCATCAATTCCTTTCGCTTCTGCTCAATCTTCTTATTCTTGTTTGCAATCTGGCGGCTCATCAACTGGCTGGACTCGTACCAAAAGGTGTAGTTACCTGTAAAGATGCGAATACGGCTAAAGTCAATATCCACCGTATGGGTACTGACCATATCCAGAAAATAACGGTCGTGAGAAACCACGATTACCATATTTTTGAAATCCGCTAAGAAATTGGCCAACCAAGTAACCGTTTCTGCATCCAGATCGTTGGTGGGCTCGTCCAGCAGCAAGATGTCTGGATTGCCAAAGAGAGCCTGGGCCAGCAGAACCTTTACTTTTTGAGGACCGCTGAGCTCTTTCATCAATTTGTAGTGTAAATCTTCCTTTAGGCCAAGGTTGCTAAGGAGTTCGGCCGCATCGCTTTCCGCATTCCAGCCGCCCATTTCTCCAAACTCATTTTCCAAATCCGCTGCGCGGAGCCCATCTGCTTCCGTTGCATCTGGATTCATGTAGATGGCATTTTTCTCTACCATGATATCATACATCTCCTTGTGGCCCATAATCACGGTGTTGAGCACTTCCTCTTCCTCAAATTCAAAGTGATTTTGTTTGAGGACCGCCATTCGCTTTCCAGGTTCTATATTGACTTGTCCGCGGGTAGGGTCAATTTCGCCAGATAGGATTTTGAGGAAGGTAGATTTTCCAGCGCCATTGGCACCAATTACTCCATAGCAATTGCCTTGGGTGAACTTCAGATTGACCTCGTCAAAAAGAATTCTTTTGCCATATTGGAGTCCGAGATTTTGTACAGTCAGCATGAGGATATAATTTTTTTCTTCGCCCTTTGTTCAAAAAGACTGCAAAGATAGGCATTTTTTCATGGTAAAAACGCTTTGTTGGTCAGTATTTCCTCTGAAAGTGGTGGTGGTTCATGGGATTCAAAGCCCATTATCGGGTAGGTACAGTCGCTTTTTGGTCTAATAAACTGGAGGAGCTTCCTCTCGATGATCAAATTGGGGAGAGAAGCAAAAAATTAAACAGTTATAAAATCAGAACAGATGAAACAATTCTTACTCTTTCTTTTGGGATTTATGGGGATACAGATGATTGGAATGGCGCAGATTTATCAGGCCAATAATACGACGCTGCCTACCAATCTGGTCTCTGGAGCAACAATGGATGTAGAAAGTGCTGACTTGGATGGCGATGGGGATTTGGAGGTCATTTTAGCTTTGGAGTTTGGCGCCAATATTATTTTGTTTAATGAAGATGGAAATCTGGCGCAGGACCCAACGCGCCTATTGCCAGAATGGAATCCCAATGACGGGATACCTGGAGAAGACAGCGAGGATATTGGTATTGCCGATTTTGATGAGGACGGAGATTTGGACCTCTTGTTTGTATCAGAAGATTCCCCTGCGCATGAACTACTACTCAATGATGGAAATGGCTTATTTAGTTTTGCCCCCTACCAATTTCCAGGCTCTACCGCCAATGGGATCGCTATTTTGGATATTGATGGGAAGCAGGGAATGGATGTAATTATTGGGAATAATGGGCAGAATCGACTTTTTCTGAACAATGGAGATGCCACTTTTACAGAAGCGGCGAATCGCTGGCCAGTCAATAGCAATCAGACGCAGGATTTGAAGGTAGTAGACCTTGATCTGGATGGTGATTTGGACATTGTAGAAGGCATCGAATTAGGTGGAAAC
>JBCBDH010000251.1:0-8351 GCA_038529855.1 Bacteroidota bacterium
CTTCACCTTCCAAAACTGCCAAAGCTTTAATCAGCGTTTGAATAGTTGGGAGGTGAGTCAGGTGACGAATATGAATAAGACCTTTACCAACTGTACGAGCTTCAACCAACCACTTGACCAGTGGGATATGCGGCAGGTGGTGAATATTGGCGGGATGTTTATCAATTGTCAAGCCTTTAATCAGCCCATAGGCAATTGGCAGTTGGACAATTGCATTCGCAGCAGCTTGATCTTTAGTGGGGCCAGTAGCTTTAATCAGCCAATTGGGGATTGGAATATGAGCCAGGTCATCAATACCAATGGGATGTTTCAGGGGGCGAGCAGCTTCAATCAAGATATTGGCGATTGGGATGTGAGTCAAGTCAAGAGTATGGGCAGTATGTTTAAAAAGGCGGGTAGTTTCAACCAGGATATTGGCGATTGGGACGTGAGTCAGGTCACGAATATGAGTTGGATGTTTTCTTCTGCTGTTAATTTCAACCAGGATATTGGGGATTGGGATGTGAGTCAGGTAACGAATATGAATTGGATGTTTTTCTACGCTGCCACTTTTAATCAGGACATCAGTCAGTGGGACGTAAGCCAGGTGGAGCGGATGCAAAATATGTTTAAGGGGCCCAATAATGCCTTTAATCAGGATATTGGCCATTGGGATGTCAGTAAGGTCGTGGATATGAATTCTATGTTTGAGGCCAATCCTAGTTTTGATCAAAATCTAGCGGATTGGAAGATCGAACAAGTCCTTACGATGACTCGAATGTTCAATCTTTCAGAATTGTCCACAGAAAATTACGATAGCACCCTTATTGGATGGAGTCAGCTGAATTTGCAAGATAGTGTGAGTTTTCACGCTGGACGAAGTATTTACTGCCATGCCTGGGCAGAACGGGCTTATATCATCAAAGAATTTGGCTGGACCATCAGTGATCGCAGCGAACAAGATGCCCCTGTAGCGATTTGCAGGGATACTGTTCTTTTTCTTGGTTTAGATGGTAGTCTAAACATCGAAGCCAGTTTGTTGGATAGTGGTTCTTATGATCTTTGCACCCCATTGAATCTGACTGCCAGTCAAACCTATTTTGATTGTAGTGATATTGGCCTATTGCAGGATACTTTATGGGTTGAGGATCGAAATGGAAACAGCAATATTTGTATTTCCAATATTGAAATCAAAGATCAGCCTTTTTTACTCCATTGCCCATCAGATATTACCATACAGGCCAATACATCTAATTGTAGCGCCATCGTTAATTGGCAGGCCCCTTCCTCCACTTGTCGCGTAGCCATTAGTTCCAATTTCCAAAGTGGGGATTTATTTCCATTGGGAACAAGCACTGTTGTCTACACGGCTACGGATGCCCAATCCAATACCAGCACTTGCAGCTTTGAGGTAAACGTCATCAGTGACCTATCCGCTACAGTTGCACAAATCGAACATCCAGATTGTATCAATACCGCCAATGGGCAAATTTTGCTACAGCTAAGCGGCGATCATGCCCCCTATGCCTATGATTGGGACTTTGATGGGACTGGCGATTTTGATGATCTCGCTAATCAAAATAATCTGGAAACAGGAATACATGAAGTCATTATTATGGATCAATTGGGCTGTCAGACCACAACAAGTGCTGTGCTGCAGACTACAGGAATGAGTATTGCCAATTGTCCTGCGGATCAAACAGTCCTTGCCAATGCGATGGATTGTTCAGCGATTGTTCATTGGACAGCGCCCGTGGAAGTCTGTAGTGGTATTCCCCTGATCTCCAATATAAACAGTGGGTCAGTCTTTCCATTGGGCAGTACGACCGTTATTTATCAGGGCACTCATCCAATGGGCGGGGTAGCCACCTGCCGTTTTGAGATTACCGTACAACAAAACTTGGATTCAGACATTGTACATTGGCAAGAGCCAACTTGTTATGGTTTTCCAGATGGACATATTGCCATTGGAATTGATGGTGGCACTGCGCCTTATGTCATCGATTGGGATAATGATGGATTGGGGGATTCAGATGATGCTGTTCTGATTGATGAGCTGAGCAGTGGTCGCTATATCGTACAGATTGAAGACCAATGGGGCTGTTCGCATCAAGATACGTTCCAGCTAGACGAACCAGAACCTTTAGTCGCTACAACAACTCAGCTTTCGCATCCCACCTGCTCCCATCTCGCTGATGGCCAAATTTCTATTGACATTATTGGCGGTACGACTCCTTACACCATTGATTGGAGTCACGATGGACTGGGCGATGAAGATGATGAGGCACTTTTAGACCAATTACCTGGTGGTCAATACATTGTACACATTAGCGATCATTGGGCTTGCAAGCAAAGCGATACCCTGGAATTGATCTCCCCTCCTGCCCTTGAACTCCAATTGGATACCTTTATCCAACCCACCTGTCCCAATAGCCAGGATGGTTCCATTAGTAGTTGGATCAGTGGTGGTAGCCCTCCTTATTCCATTGACTGGAATCACGATGGTACAGGCGATTATGATGATCCCTCAGTATTGGAGCAATTAAATGGCGGTCAGTACATCATCTCCATTCTCGATGCCCAAGACTGCCCCCAAAGCGATACCCTCACGCTACAAGAGCCCACCGCACTAGACCTCCAGGCCATCGTCGCCAATCCCAACAATGCACAAAGCCGCCTCATCGACCTCCATATCTCTGGTGGAGCGCCCCCCTATCGCTTTGATTGGGACACGGACAGTACTGGCGATTACGATGACCCAGAAGACATTGAAGTCTCTAGCAGCGGCACCTATGCCATCACGGTCATGGATGATCGAGACTGCATATCTTCCCTTGAACTCACGGTCGATTTGCCCATCCCAGATTGCAAAGAGGACTTATTCAATATCTATCCCAATCCCAACCAAGGCACTTTTGAGATCAGCTTCCCAGATTGTTTGGAAGCTTCTCACATTGAAATATTTGATCTGCTTGGCCGAAAGGTTTACAGCCAGGAAAATGCGGAGCCAATCAATACCATACAACTTCTCAATCCTACTGGAAGTACTTACTTTCTCCGCGCCCGCGTAGGTCAAGAAGAGCGCGTGCAGTCTTTCACTGTTGTAAAAGACTAAACTAAAACACTCCTTCCCCGAGCTGCCATTAACAGCAAAACAATGACAGCCGCTTCCTTTGTGATGTTGGCTTCTATTTCCTTAAGCCTATTTTTACCCACGTACTCGACCTGGCACTTTAGTGTTGGGTTGAGTTTTTCCCTCGCTATTTTGAGGAGATGGCCAGTATCCAAGCCGTATATACCCATACTCAGCAATACCATCCAGGTCAGCAGCAGCATACACTGCATAAAGGGCTATTGCCTGAGGGGGCTTATCAGTGTCTTTTTAGGATGAATGGTAGCGTTTTGACTAGAGTATTATTGATAACGGATTAGTTGACCACAAAAAACTAACGTAATTACAATAATACTACACGTATTGATTATTTGAATTTAAAGATTTTCAAGATTCCATCCAATACTCAACAGCTTTAAATATCGATGGCTTGGAAGCCATCTTGACTAGACATGTAAAGGATTATTCAAAATCACAAATCGCTGTTTTCACTCCTGAAAACTTCCTCAAATCAATTGAAGAAAACAAAGACTAAGCAAAGCTACTGCGAATATGCCACTAACTTCAGAGAGCGGCACATTCGCATAGCTCAAGCTTTAATACAGGGATAAATCCGCAATATTTTTTCGCTCAATCCCCCTATTCCCTGTACTATTCCACCGAAATTCACGTTATTAGTAGCTAGATAGAACAATCAGCTTGACTCGCCCCATTTGCTTACATCAAAACAACGAATATGAGATCCTTCGTACTTTTTATTTGTTTCCTCTCCTTTTCCGCTATCTCTCATGCCCAATTCAAAGCTTCTGAAGACGGCTTAACCATTATGGTCAGCGATGGGACGCAAACGGGCCGCAATAGTGATACCCAAGCCCCTTCAGATATTCCTACTTCTTATGATCAGGTGGGCCGCAAATCAGGAGCGAGCACAAGCCGCCTCCAATTTACTGACCCTATTCGCGAGCTAGGCATGACAGAGTGCATTCAGGCAGCGGCCTTTCTCGAACGCCCAGAATACGGAAAAGTAGGCTTTATGCTCATCTTCTCCGTCAATGATTCCATAGGTGGCAAACAGGCAACGCTCAAGGTCAATGGAAATTCCTACAAAGGGGTTTATCGCTTGATCCGTCAGAAAACCGCTGTTGATGAACCAATTCCAGAAGGAATGGCGGCTTACAGAGCGATTGGCACCTTTTTCTTATTGGGCATTTCCTAAACTACTTTAGCCAAGCTTCTTTTAGGGGATAATGAGCGCATTTTTGTATTTTGTCGTTCAGCAATCCCCTAATCCATATGTTCAAACCTCGCCTTTTTATCAGTCTATTCGCAATCGCGACCTTGTTCAGCGCTTGCGCTAATCGAAATTTGCGCTCCAATAAGACCGCAGATAAAGAGCTACTCGAACTATACCAAATGATGAGTGGCACCTTTTCCAGTGCGGAACAAGCCCAGCAAGATTCCCTTTTTTACGACATCAATCTGGTGATGTACCCCATATGGGAGCAAGACGCAACATCTAAATGGCTCTATGTAGAACAGGCTGTCAGCCAAGCCCTTAAAAAGCCTTATCGACAAAGGGTCTATCAATTGGTGCGCCGTGCTGATGGGGTGATCGAAAGTCGAGTTTTTGAGCTTCCTCAGCCCAAGCGATTCATTCACGCTTGGGACCAGCCTAAGGTATTTGATTCGCTTCAACCAGATTCGCTTATTTTGCGAACAGGCTGTGCTGTTCTGTTGCAAAAAGAGGGGAAACAATGTTTTTCTGGCGCCACCAAAGACAAAGACTGTAAGAGTGTTTTGCGGGGGGCTAGCTATGCGACTTCTAAGGTTAATATTTGCCCCAATCAGATTAGCTCCTGGGATCAGGGCTGGGATGGGGAGGATCAGCAGGTTTGGGGGGCGACGACGGAGGGTTATGTTTTTAGGAGGAAGGGGGACAAGCTTAAGGGTTTTTAATACAGCACAAATAACAACATCCTTGAAAAATCAATTGCAGGAACTGCTTGCGAATGGGCGTACAGGAGCGGTCATTAATCTACTGCGCCAAATGCTTGATCAAATTGATCAGGAGCAGGTGAGGCAGGAGATTGTTTTGTATGCGGCTCAATATGAGCAATTGGAAAAAAATAGCCAGCTTAATTTGATGACAATGCAGGAGTTGGAGGTGGGGCGTTCTAAGCTTAATTACGCATTGATTCAGTTTGTCGAAAAGTATCCAGATTTGCCTTTGACCAATGTCGCTGGTACTAAGCCCAGGGTGGAAGCCACAAAAATACATTTCCACAAAGTAGAAACACCTGCAGAGCAAAAGGAGCGAAAGCGATTTTTTCAATGGAAATATATTGCCGCTTTGGGCGTAATTATTGGTATTTTTGGTAGTCTGGCGGAGATACTGAATTATATTGATCTTATTCCAAATACCAGCAATCAAAATCATCAGCTAACTATTCGCGTACATGCTCTAGGGGATAAAAGTCAAATCATTACAGAGGGCACTATTACCGTAGATATTGGCCATCGCCGCGATCCCAAAGCCATTGCCTCAGATGGCGAAGTGGATTTTGAACAAATAGAAAGTCGTTTTATTGGTCAGCCCATTGAAATCCTTTTTCATTCAAAAAAATATACTGCTGCTTTTCCTGATAGCATCTACCTGTTTGGGGATCAAGCCATTTATTTTCCTGTAACCTATAAAGAGGCTTACAAGACCATTAGTGGTATTGTCAGAAATGGGGAGGGCACGGAATTATTGGATCAGGTATTGGTCTTAACGGGTGATCAGAACCAGTGGCGTAGCACGACAGACAGCTTGGGAAGATTTTCTATTATCCTGCCTGACCATGCGGTAAAAGATCATTATTCTCTACTTTTTCAAAAAGAGGGTTTTGCAAGCAGTACAGAATTTTATTATCCTGACTCTGGGAAGGAGTTTAGATTGCAAGCGATAAAAGAATGAGGTTATTGTTCCAAATATCCTTGAACGGAAGGCAGCGCTCATTGTCGGACTGACCCCACCGCCGTTGGCACTTTGGTGGGGAGTCAGTCCGACAAGGCAGAAACAAACTTTTGTTATATTGATTCTCCTGATAAATTTCCTTTTCTTTTTGGATGGACTTCTGGCAACCAACGAAAAAATATGAAAAGGCTACTCTTCTTTCTATGGCTCACCTTGCTTTATGTTTTACTACTCAATGGTCAATCTGGTACGCCAATTATCCTCAAAGGTTTTGTCAAATTAAAAAGTAGTGGTTCGCAGCCGCTACCTGATGTAAAAGTGAGCACCTTTGGTGCAACGACTACTTATTCCAATAGCAGTGGACAATTTGAATTGATTTTTCCTGGAAAACAAGCGGGGGAAGCTGTTCAATTGATGGCTCACAAAGAAGGCTATGAAGTAGTGAATACCAGAGCTTTAGAAGCCTATGTACTTCCCAGGGTAGCTGAAGGCCATTTGGTCATCGTCATGGCCAAGCAGGGGGAGCGGGATCGCGAAGCTATTTTATACTATAATATCATTATCGAAAATCTGGATCGCAGTTATAATACCCAAATCACCGCATTGAGACAACAATTGAATTCCAAGGCAGCAGCAGAGCGCTCCATTCTTATTCAACAAATTGGGCAATTACAAAAAGAGAAGGAGATGCAAAAAGCCAGAGCTGAAGAATTAGCCCAAAGATTGGCGCGGATAGATATTGATCAAGCTTCCCAGATGGCTAAAGAGGCCCTTCGTTTATTCAAGGCAGAAGAAATTGAAGCGGCCATAGCAGCTATGGATAGCCAAGAGATGAAACAGCAACTTGAACAAGCACAAAGTGAAAAATCAAAAGCAGAAGTTTGGCTTTCACAAACAGATAGCGTTTTACAGATTAGTATTGAAAATTTTATGCTTAAAGCTCGTTTGTGCATGTCTAATGGGCAGTTTGGAGAAGCGGAGCAAAACTTCATGGTGGCGACAGAAGCAGATAGTATGAATGTGGGTAACCTCTCAGAACTAGGTGATTTTTACGCGGAACAAACACAACAGCAAAAGGCCATTGCCTGTTATCAAAAAGCACTAAATGGGGCCATTACTGATTATCAAAAAGCGGGATTACTCAATAATCTAGGCAATGAATGGACTCACCATAATGATTATCAAAAAGCGGAATTTGCATATGAAGAGGCCCTTGAAATTTATCAGCGATTGGCTAAAGATAAGCCCAAACGATTTGAGTCTTATATCGCAATAACCCTAAATAATCTTGGGAGCTTACACGATGGACTCAACCAATTTGTCCAGGCAGAAGCGGCTTATAGTCAAGCCCTAGATATTTATCAGCGACTAGCTAAAGACAGTAGCCAAAAATTTGACGTCTACATCGCCAATCTACAGAATAATCGAGGCACCATGTATTATAAGCTCAAGCAATTCAATAAAGCAGAAGCCATATTCAAGGAGGTATTAAAACTAAGGAAACAATTGGCCATCAATGATCCCCAAGGTTTTAGATCAGATGTGGCCATGACGCAGAATAATCTGGGTTTAATCTACTACAGCCTCAGTCAATTTGACCAAGCAGAGGCCGCTTATAAGGAAGCGCTAAAAATAAGAAGACAATTAGCCATCAATAATCCACAGAGGTTTGAACCAGATATTGCCGTGACTCAGCACAACCTGGGTTTGATGTATAGTGACCTCAACGAATTTGATAAAGCAGAAACCGCCTATAAAAAAGCGCTACAAATCAGAAAGCGATTAGCCATCCATAATCCAGAAAGATTTGCGCCATATATTGCGATGACGCAGAATAATCTTGGCGGTTTATACTACAATTTCAAGCAATTCGATAAAACGGAAATTGCTTTCAACGAAGCCCTACAAATCTATCAGCGATTGGCCAAGGATAACCAACAACGCTATGAACCTGATATCGCCATGACGCAGAGCAATCTAGGATTAATCTACAGCGAACTCCAACAATTGGATAAAGCAGAAATCGCCTACAACAAAGCCCTACAAATTAGAAAACGATTGGCCATCCATCATCCGCAAAGGTTTGAGCCAGATGTGGCGAATACCCAAAATAACTTGGGAAGTTTGTACCATGATCTTAAACAATTGGATAAAGCTCAAATCGCTTACCAAGAAACACTGGACATCTATCAACGATTGGCTAAAGATAATCCATCCTATTTCCATCCATATATCGCAAATACACAAAGTAATTTGGGGAATTTATACCGCGATTTTAAACAATTTGATAAGGCCCAGTGTTTC
>JBCBDH010000252.1:0-8317 GCA_038529855.1 Bacteroidota bacterium
AGCATGCCTCCGTACGTGGCAACACGACCAAATGAAGTCGACAAAATTTCAATGACACCCGGAGTTCACGATGCCCGCGCCATCAAACATCTGCAGACCAGAATAGTGTCATCTCGAAAAACAACTCCAAGACGCAATTTGATCATTCAACAGGCTTCCTCATCGCTTCCCATCACGTCAGCATTCGCGGGCTCAAATTCCTTGGCAATCCAAATCCCAAAGTAGCTTACTATTATCCCATTTCAAAGGAAGATCCCAGTCTTCGCGACTTGGAGGTCTCCCAGTGCTACTTCATAGGCGATAAAGAAGCCGCTAAAATTCAGGGGGGCGTTTGGGCGCATGGCCCACAAAATACGGTCTCTCATTGCATCTTCTATACTTGCAGAAATGCGGTATTGTTCTTTAATAATGTAAGGGACTTTCGCATTGAATACAGCATTTTTTACGGTGCTTATGAAAGTGCTTTTTGGTTGGGTGGAGAAGATGTCCCTTTTACTTTTAGCCATAACATCATCAGTCATAATACCCGTTTTCTGGTGATGCCCAAAGACGCTAGCTATTCCTCTCCCTTTTCTACATCTGTCATCGCCAATAATGAGGGCTTTGTGGGGTATGTGTCCTCAGAAGAGCAGAAAGTGCTTGAATTAGCAGACCCTACTATTGAACTGAATAAGGTGAGCCGTTTGGGGAAGGTCCGTTTACAGACCAACAAAGCGGTGATTCTCGATAAACTTCATTTGCATTTGACTAAAGATTCAGAAGGTGTCGAGCTGGGGGCTGGGATTTTTTAATTCCTGAAGCTATACCCCAAATTGCCTCAGGTGATGATCATAGTGTTTCCACTTTAATATCGCCCACTCAGTAGGCGTCATTTTTCCTAGATAGGAATGAGGGTGCTTGGTACATTGCTCAGGGCCGTTTTCATAAAAAGTGCGGACGAGTTGGATGGGCCTGGTCTTTTCTTTTTCAAAATCATACACCTCCTTATCCGTAAGGTAATTATCATCAGTTGGAGAATTTTTGGTCATGGGTTTTTGATGGAGGAAGATTGATTTGAGCAATGGTCCAAATATCCGCCCAAGGAATTTTCTTTTTGGAAAATTCAAACCCATCGCCGTCTCAAGCGATACATTGGTATGTGCTAACATCTGGGCTACATTCATTATACCCCATTGCCTTTTGGACGCAGGCGTCAACTTTTCGAGTCGCTTAATGATGTCTTCGACATCCGCTTCACAATACAAATTATTCATTTTTTCTGCTTATTCCTATGAGTGATCCATCCTTGACCTTGCCCAAGCATGGGTGTTTTTTGGGCAGTTAGCTCAAAAAAAATTCCCAAGCCTGTCCCCATTTCTTTTTCCCATAGGTCTATATTACGAAACAAAATTTATAGATCATGAATCATTACTTAATACTTATCAGAGAGGACCTTCAAAGAATGACTAAGCTTTCTGAAGCTGACTTTCAAGCTGAAATCCAGGAATATGTCGCTTGGGTGGAAGAGATGACCAAGACGGGAAATTACCTATCTGGCGATCCATTAGAGGCGGAAGGACGCTATATTTTGAAAGATCAAGTCCGCTCAGATGGTCCCTTTGTGGAGTCCAAAGAAGCCATTAGTGGCTATGTCATTATCAAGGCAGTCGATATGGATGCTGCTATTCAATTGGCTCAGCAATGTCCAATATATCGCTATGGTGGAGCAGTTGAATTGCGGGCGATTATGCAGCATTAGGGGGAGTCCGTGTTTTGGAAGACCTTAGTTCGGCCGATTTAGTGGATGTGGGTGGGTGGGCGATTGTTGTGCTTGGGTAGGCCGATCAATGGTTAAAAAGCAAAGGCTTTTGGACGACAGATATAAGTTATGGATGGGTGGGTTATGGTGGGATTTTTTGCTTATCAGCTTAGCATTAGGTAAAGAGCTGGCAAGCAAACACTGGAATTTAAGATGATTAAAAACGATGAAAGCAAAATTTGAAAAAATCTACAAGGCCAATTATGGAAAGCTGGTATCCTCCCTACTTTCCTATTTTGGCCTATCCCAAATCTCTCTGGCAGAGGATTTGGTACAGGAGACCTTTGTGGCAGCCCTTGGTGCTTGGGAAAAGGAATGGCCTGATCATCCAGAAGCCTGGCTTTTTAGTGTCTGCAAAAATAAGACGATCAGCCATTTGAAAAAACAGGGAAATCGACGACAACATATACAATCCGTCTATGAAAATCATCCCTTGATTGATTATCAGATCGAACAAGTTTTTTTGGAACACGAGATCAACAATCATTTTCTACGTTTGATTTTTGCCCTTTGCCATCCTGCCCTGTCAGAGAAGATGCAAATTGTTTTGATCTTAAAATACCTGCTGGGTTTTAAGGTTCGTCAAATCGCCTATTTGTTGGGGAGCCATGAAGAAGGGGTAAAAAAGACTTTGCTGCGAGGGCGGAAGAAAATGAAAACAGAGGGCATTCATTTGCATACGCCCTTTGTCTTCCAAATCCAGACGCGTTTACAATCCGTCCACCAATCCATTTACCTCTTATTCTCAGAAGGCTACTACTCAGGAAAAGGAAAAGCTTTGATCAATCAGGCTCTGTGCTGGGATGCCGTCGCCCTGGCCAAATTGCTACAGGAGGAGTCCATCAACAACAGTGTGACACATGCACTTTTGGCCTTGATGTACTTCAATCTGTCGCGGCTCCCTTCCAGAATGGGACAAAGGGAGATGATCATTGACTTAGCCTCGCAAAATCGAGATTTGTGGGATCAGAATTTGATCCAATTGGGGTTTTATCATCTACGGGCTTCCAAACGAGGAAAGGTCTTATCTAGATACCACATAGAAGCTGGCATCTCTTCTGTACATTGCATCAGCCCCAATTTTGAATCCACGGACTGGTGTATGGTCTTGAGGTATTATGATCAATTGGTCGCCTTATCAGATTCGCCCTTTTTCCAGGTCAATCGATGTATTGCGATGGCTTACTGTCTGGGCTTTTCAGAAGCCTTAGCAGAAATGGAACAGCTCCATTTATCTAATGCTTTGGAGCGCTATCATCTATTTCACATCACCAAGGGAAAATTCTTGCGTCAACTGGGTAAAAATCGACAGGCTTTGGCTTGTTTTAATCAAGCTTTTGCTCATGCCAATCATCCAGAGGAGCGAGATTATATTAGGGCTTTGATGGAGGATTTTTAGAAGCGAGATCGCTGCGCTGCGAGAGCCTTGCGCACTTCGTGCTTAGACGACGAGATTTTTTCCCTTCTCTCCTCTCCCCTATTCTTCCTCCATTGCCAGCTCATTTTTCTCATACAGATTGTGGATGATCAGGATGATGTATCCAATCAGTACCGCACTGATAATGAGCATATTATTGATCAGCCCCTCTGCAAAGAAAGAGACTTTGATGAGGATGGTAGAAATAACAAAACCAGAATTTCTGATGATCTTATAAAATTGCTGGGAGTAGAAAAAAGAAAACAAGAGCAACAAAACATCAATGATAATGAGTATGGTAAAGAACTCATCAAAAAAGACATTATTTAGTTTCTTAAAAGCCAACAAGCCATAGGAATGATCGCCTAAGGTACTGATGAAAAAATCGGTCAAGGTATAGAAAGCGAGGATGGCAAAGATGGGAATGAGGAGCACCGCCAGTGCCTTTTTCAGCAAAACAAATTTTTTGATTCGCGACCCTTCCAGATCATTTTTCTTTATGGTCGTATAGGCTCTTTTCTTAATCTTCTTATAAAATAGAAAGATCAAATAAAAAAGGATCAAAGAGGTGACAACATCAAAAGTGAGCTGTAGGTCATTTTTATCACTAAACCATTCATAGGTCAGGTCTACATAGGCAATGTCCTTGAAAATCCTTCGTATGACGATGAGGGTAATGATCTCATATTGCTTACCCAAATAGATGGTAATGGATTTGGGGAGAAAAAAGATCAGTAGAAAAACCTCATAGATCAAGATAAAAGAAAAAGGGGTATAGATGGCGGATATGGGATTGGTGAAAAAGACTTCTTTCCAATCAAGGATGCCTTGATTGGTCAGTAAGATCAACAACAAGTGAATGATGTAACTTAGAATAGCCACTGATAGAATCACCCGCTCTACCTGATGCTTGACGACGTCAGAGAATATTGTCTCATAACTGCGTATCAATATTTTTTCTATCATCATTTGCTTTTAAGCAGGCGTAAAGAATTACTGAATATTCGCCCAATCACTTAATTGGTCTGTAAATCTTCATTCGTCTAATCTACTGGTCATTTATGGCTAAAGCGCTGCTGAGCCTCTGTCAAAGAGGTTGTATTTTATCATGCGATTAGTCTAGATTTACTTGAACGAAAAGAGGCCGATCATCTCTACACGGTATGGCTTATTAACTGACAGACTTGGTAAATGTTCATGGGTTCTAAAGATAGCTCGATCCTACATGCGTATTGGGTCAATTGATCGGTAGGCTGCAAATATCTTGTGATGTATCAATCCTTGTATTTCAAAATACACTCAATAGAAGCTAAAATGGCTGCTTCCCTACTGCGAGGTTGCCAGCCCAATAGCTTAGTGGCTTTTTCATTATCTGAAATTAAGGTCTTCCCAAGATGAGGCGCAACGCCTTTTGCCGCAGGATCAAATAGCGCTGCCATCCTAATCAGCCAATTGGGATAAACCCGCGTACTTACCCTATGGGCTTTATCCCCCAATTTATCTTTTAGCAAAAGTGCAATCTCTTTAAAAGTCATGGGTGCACCTGAAGAAGCCAGAAATCGTTGATTATTAGCTGCTGGATGGGTCATGGCACGGATATGCAAATCGGCCACATCGCGAACATCAATGATGCCATAGCTGACATTGGGCATGGCTTTCATGGTCCCCTCAAACAGATTTTTTAAGACGGTCAAACTTGTCGTAAAGCGTTGTCCCAGCGCAGGGCCTAGAATATACCTTGGACAAATGGTTACCAACTCCATTGTTTGATCGCTGCGCTTAATAAAATCCCACGCCGCTTGCTCCGCCAAAGTTTTCGATTTGGAATAAGCTGATAGGCTTTTGTCCTTGGGGTCTGTCCAATCAGCTTCCGTGATTACTTTACTTTCGTCTTTATGGCTATAGCCAATGGCTGCAAAGGAGGAAGTCATCACCACTCTTTTCACGCCCATCTTAGCCGCTGCCTCCAATACTCGAAGCGTCCCTTCCACAGCAGGACGGATGAGCACATTTTCATCTTTGGGCATTTTGATTGGCAATGGAGAGGCGACATGCAAGACATAATCACAATCTTTGGTAGCTTCCTCCCAATTGTGGTCTTTGGATAAATCAGCCTCCATAAAGGTGAGCTTTTCGGCAGCAGTAATTCCAGCGGCTTTAAGTGCTTCAATGACCTGTTGCTTTTTACCCAAGCTTCTCAAGGTCGTTTTTACACGATAACCCTTATCCAATAATTGATGGACACAATGAGCGCCTAAGAAGCCCGTCCCACCAGTCACTAATACCTGGCTATTGGCATGACTATTCATTTTTTTCCAATAAGATAAGGATTTCTGGCCGTTAAATAGTACGCTAAAAAAATTGGTATAGTAAATTTATTAAGCGGCCGATCTATGATACAGGCAATTTTGATTTGGCATTTAACTAAATGCTCGTTTCCCAACCTGGTCCAGATTTTTTACCCGTAGGAGGAACGATGCTATTCAAATGATTGAGTTGCATGGGGTCTTCTCCTTTGTTGGCGCGTTTGTGCATATCCAAAAGTATTTTCAGGGTATCGATCAGCCATTCTTCATTGGGTCGTGCTACGATTATGGCTGTCAATCTCCGCTGCGCAGCCTGCCAAAAATAAGCTTGATTGGAGGGAGTCCATTCCCGAAAATCAAGAGCCATCATGGTATTCTCCCCACTTGTTTTATGGTAGAAGCCACCATAGCCATTGTACTCATGGTCTTCTGTAGGAAGGTATTGAGAAAGGTATTTGGCCAGCGCTTGGGCATCAGCATCAAGTCGTAGTTCATCGACAATTTCTTCCAAAATGGCGACCATCCCCTGAATTCGAATGGCAAAACCTCGCCCGTCTTTTAAGTACCAAAAACCAGAAGCCATTATTTGATCATTGCTGCGTATGCGCTATTCGTTAATCCATATTCCTTGTTCTTCCCCTTGAGGCCCCTATCCTCCATACCATTCTTTTCAAGCACCCTTTGCGAAGCCCTATTGTCTTGATGGGTATTGGCAAAAACTGCTTGAAGCTCCAATTGAGTAAAACCAAATTTTAATACCCTAGCCAGGGCCTCCGTCCCTATCCCCTGCCCCCAAAAGGGCTCTCCAATCCAATAGCCCAACGCTGCCTGCTTGCGATCCTTGCTGAGGTTTAGACTGATCTCCCCTATCAATTCCTCTCTTTCTTGCTCAATGATTGCAAAGACATAGCGAATGCCTTTTTTAAAGCCCTGCACCACATAGCTGATGCGAAAAACGGCAGTAGGTTCAGGATAAGGATAGGGAATATTGGCGATTCGCTCCGCGATTTTAGGATTATTGGCATATTTGAGTAAGGCGGGAATATCATCAGGCCCAATTTTACGGAGGAGCAGTCGCGGCGTATAAAGTGTAGGAAAAGTTTGCATACTTGGATTAACGGCTTTGACCAACTCAGGGTTCCATTCCTAAAATCACTAAAAAACACTTATCTTCCTATGTGGCAACAGTTGTCTTTGGCGTAAATATTGTTACATCACCCATATAAACCTCAAAAAACGTCATGAAAAAGCACCTTCTGCTCAGCTCAGGTATAGCGCTGTCTATCCTGCTCTTCTCGCAAAACTGCGAACTCGCTCCAAGCACAAATACCTTATCCACTCCCACCCCCATTCCAGCAGATGCCTGGAAAATGCCCGTGGATGTAAAGTCAGATGCAAGCCGTCAAGATTGGCTGCAATTCGGCTGGGCCTCCTTTATTGCCCTGAACTGGCCAGCTGATAATAACTGGCCCAAAAGCGGCGATGGAGGAAAACCCAATAGGGATATGCACATCACTGATAAGGCAGCCGCCAAGCGACCCACCGTTTGGCAAACCTATCTGGCACCTGGGCAGCTATTTTTAGAAAAAGGCGCTCATCCAGGAACCTGGGACCAACCAGTAGAAGAATTTACCACAAAATCCAATGGCCAAAAACTACTTCCTGTCCTTGGTGGCTTTGCTGAAAAGGGGCTTTATTTTCTCAATCAAAACCCTGTGGTGGGCCTCGCCCTTTACGATTTGGCGACCACCCCCAATCCCGTTATCGATCAAAATAAAAATTACGTACTATTGGAAGTACGGCTCAATCAATCGGAATTTGAATATTTTACCCAAACGGGGTATTACGATGCCTGTAAGCAAAGCGCTGTTCTCGCGGCAGCTCCCGCAGATTTTCAATACCTACCGCAGACGGGAAATAAGAACTTGCCAGAATGGGCGCAGCAAGGCGCAGTAGAAATCAAAGCCAGTTGGAAAATATTGGAAGCAGATACAGACATCACCCATCGTTATTTTACCACTGAAGGATACTACCTAAGTCCAAGTCACGATACGCTGGGGCCTTACACCTTGGGTCTGGTTGGTCTACACATCCTGCGCAATACCCCTAATAGTGCCAAGACCTGGTACTGGGCTACTTTTGAACAAATCGACAATGTCAAAATTTATGATCAAGAGGTACCCATACGACCAGATGGCCAGCCCTTAGCGCCTTCCTTCAATCCTGGCCCTGCGGGTGCGGAGCCTCAATACGCCATTGGATTTGATAGCACTGGCCGCATGGATTTAGCCAATCTCCACAATCTAAACCCACCAGTTTATGGCAATCCAGTGGTCAAACCTGTCATGCTTGAAGCGGGGAAAGCCATGCCCCCTCGTGCAGAGCGGACTCCCGTCGATTGCTCCAGAGTAACTGCTATTCCCGATGATGTTCAGGAGATGAACAAGGCTTATCAAGCTCAATTGGCGGGTACGCCCTGGCAATATTACGAAATGATCAATGCTATTTATCCCGATCCCAATGGCGAATGGGAATTGCATCAACCCAACAATCAGCCACTTGATCCACCCGTTTATGTCAATGATTCTGCCTTGGTCAATACGACGATGGAGACTTATCTGGCCTATAAATTATCTGATTGGAAACTCGATAATTGTCTGAGCTGTCATTATGATGCAAAGCCCAGAGCATTTAAAGACTCCACCACCAATATACAGACCTTTAGTTATCTCTATCGCAGAGCCTTGCCCAGTGTTACCATCGACACCTTTGATTGTGCCTTGTCGTATTTGCGTC
>JBCBDH010000253.1:0-8291 GCA_038529855.1 Bacteroidota bacterium
GATAATGACGCTATATTGTCTGTAGCCGTATCTGGTGGCTGCGCTCCTTATACTTATGAATGGAGTGTAGGGGTCACAACGCCCAATTGCCCTGGGCTAGGAGCGGGTCTTTACGAGATTACCGTAACAGACTGCTTGGGTTGTGCCATTGTCTCTTCCTTTATTATTGTAGAACCCGAACCTTTAATTGCTATTGCCAATACCTTCTGCTCGCTAAACGATCCTCCCACAGGGTCAATTGATGTACAAATCAGTGGTGGTACACTTCCCTACACTTATGCCTGGTCTGACAATAATACGGTAGAAGATTTGACAGGTCTCGCTCCAGGGATTTATGTACTCACCATCACAGATGCCAACGATTGTATCTTCATCCTCAATGAAGAAGTGGGATTAATTGATGCTAGCCTAGACACGGATACTTTGTATGGCGCACCTGGTGATTTGGTCCAAGTAGGTTTCACCTTCGATTCCAATCTTAGTTTTGAATGGTTCTCTTCACCAGATTTATCCTGTGATTTTTGTCCAAACCCCATCATTACTTTGAGTACTTCCCAGTCTTATGAATTGTTTGTTTCAGATATAGGTTCGGTAGGCTGTACCACGCGAACAGAAGTGGTGACCTTGGTCGATGAAGATTTTGTCTGGCCTGGAGATACAGATACCAATGGCATTGTCAACCACCTGGACTTGCTACCGCTTGGCTTGGCTTATGACAGCACAGGCCCCATCAGGCCAGGCGCCAGCCTAAACTGGACGCCACAAATCGCCCCCAATTGGTCCCAATCTACGCCCAACACAGGCATCAATTTTAAACACAGTGACACTAATGGCAATGGAGAGGTAAGCATGGATGATACCCTGGCTATTCAGCAAAACTGGGGATTGATGCATCAATTCATGGAGGATATAGAAGCCAGTCGCTTCCAAACGCTCCCCACCACCAATGGGCGCTCCATCGGCAGTATTTACATAGAAGTAGATACTTTTTCAGCTGGCCAAGCGGTTCGCTTACCCATTATTTTAGGCGATAATGGCAATCCTACTGATCCTATATACGGTATTGCCTTTAGCATTTATTTTGATTCCTCCCTCGTAGAACCAGGAACGGCAGGTGTCGATTTTAACAACTCTTGGTTGGGAACCTACCAAAGCGATCTCTTGGGTATTCAAAGAGCGATTTACAGCCCAGGGCGGGTGGATGTGGCTATGACTAGGATCAATGGCCAGGACCAAAGCGGACAAGGCACCATTGCCGAATTATTCATCACCATTGAAGATGACATTCTGCTCCTAGAAAACCCCAATAGAGGCAATGAAAACCTAGCCTTAGAACTGGACATCCGCGATATACGACTCATCAATTTTGCCGAAGAGGAGCTGCCCATCACCGCAGCAAGCAGTACGGCTATCATCCAAAATAATACGACTTCTACAACAAGCCCGCTGGCCCAAAATATAAAGCTATATCCCAATCCCGCCAAGGATCAAATTTGGCTGGAAAGCAGCCCTGGGCCTAAGCAAATCCGATTGATCGATCGGATGGGAAAGGTATGGATAGAACGGCTTGAACAGGGGGCTAAGACTTCTTTGGATATTCAGGCTTTAGCGCCTGGGCTGTATTGGTTGGAGGTGCAGATGGATGGGGAGAAGTGGGTGGAGAAAGTAGTGGTTTATTGAGCGGGGGCTTTGGGCCAAGTATCGGAGTTACTTGGAGTTACTCCGATACTTGGGGCTAGGCAGTGGGCGAAAAGTCTATTTACAAATAAGCTGTAATAGGTCATTATACCAGGCCACCAGCATGATATCTCTCGCCTTTGATAAATCTGCGCAAGCTTCTGTCAGGAGATTTTGATCCAGATAGGCTTGGCCGCGATAGGCCAGGAATTCGGCTTGGCCAGGGAAGAGGGCGATGGCTTCGGTCCATTTGGCGATGGCTTCTTCGGGCTGACCGCCATCGAATAGTTGGATGGCTTCGAGGGAGAGGTTTTGGGCTTTTTCGTAGTCATCAGCTACTTGGCGGCAGGTGGGGATGGCATCTGGGAGAAAGCGGAGGCGGAAGGTGCGGGCGGTATTGACAGAGCGACCTTTGTATTGAGCGGGGGTCCATTGGCCTTTGGTGGAGTGAACGAGGTCGACGGCTTCGTAGAGGAAATCCATATTGAGGCGGGTGTAATCCAATAGGTCTAGAATGACGACACGGCCATCTTCAGTGATGACGGTTTGAATTTCTACCTCGCCAACGATGCAGGAATCTTGTCCTTCAGGGTATTTTAAATTGTCTTCGACATATTTAGCCAATGCCTCTTCGCCGCCTTCGAAAGTAGCGACAGTATCCATTTTTAGCCAGAGGGTATCTCTTCCAATGAGTTCGAACTCTGGCGGAGTGTATTCTTCCAATTTGAATTTGACGGGGAGGCTGACGTAGGAGCGAACGATATTGCCTTGCTGCTGGGCAGGGGTCCAAGGCTGAGGGAGCTGGTTCATGAGCTTGACGACACGCGCCGCTTCTGCACCACAGCCGCCACCAATATCCTTGACCACTTCTACCTTACCTATTTTTCCATCCTTTTCCACCACAAATCGCAAAACCACCTGTCCTTCGATATTGGCCTGAATGGCTTCTTGAGGGTATTGAATATTGCTGTAGACAAAACCCAGCATGTTTCTGTTGGAGCATTCTAGTTTCTTTCCTATCCCGCCTTCTAGCTCTTCACAACCTGGGAAACGGGCCATTTGATCAGGTACTTGAACAATGACGGTATCACTAGGGGGCGTTTGTGCGGTAGCCCAATAAGAAAGTAAGCAAAAGCCTAAAAGTAGTAGTTGTCTCATTTTTTAAATGGTCTAATGTTCTATTGAAAAACGAAAATTTGGACTTAGGGCTGCTTGGTTCAGCGGCCTAGCCCCTATATTTGTCGATTGAGTAGTAGGTCCAAATGCTTGAAACCAGCTACCCGTACTGCAAAGTGCTAGGGCACCTCATCTTCTTTGGGCCTGCAAAAATACAATCTGTGATGATGACTTCAAAAGCTTCTCGAATCAAGTTCTTTTTAAAGCTGATTTCTCCTCTATTTTTAGGGGGATTCTTGCTATCTCTTCCCTCTTGTCAGTCCAATTCCCAGGCGATTCCCTTAACCAAAGGCATGCGAATTGAACAATCCGTTCAAATCCAACCAGGGCTTTATCCCATTGAAGCGGATGATTCCAGTGCAGTTCTCTATGTAAGCGGAAAGGATATCGTCGTGGATTTTCAGGGGGCCGTTTTGGAGGGAAGTCAGGTAGCCGACCAGCCCAATTTATTTAAGGGCATAGGTATCCATGTAGAAAATGGAAGTCAGATTACGATAAAAAATGCGGTAGTGCGCGGTTTTAAAATTGGTTTATTGGCAGAGGGGGTGGATAGTTTATTGATCGATTCTTCTGATTTTAGTTATAACTATCGACAACGATTAAAAAGCAGTCGATTAGTTGAAGACGAGACGGACTGGCTGTCTTATCACCATAATGAGCATGGCGAATGGAAGCGCTATGGGGCGGGTTTGTATTTGGATCAATGCCAGTCTGCAATGGTGCGAAACAGCTCAGCGCAAAACGGGCAGAACGGATTGCTATTGGTACGCTGTGAATTGGGACTTTTTTACAATAATGATTTTAGCTTTAATTCGGGTTTGGGGATTGGACTTTATCGCTCCAAAACCAATCGAATCCTACACAATAAAGCAGACTGGAATATCCGTGGCTACAGTTATGGACATTATAATCGAGGACAAGATTCAGCGGGATTGCTGGCCTATGAGCAGAGTCGAAAAAATGCCTTTGCCTATAATTCAGCCACTCATTGTGGCGATGGCTTTTTCCTTTGGGCGGGAGATCAAACCATTCAAACGGGAAAAGGGGGTAGCGACCGCAATTTGGTGTATGGCAATGATCTTTCTTATGCTTCAAATAATGGCGTGGAAATCACTTTTAGCCAGGGGAATAAGGTGGTGAATAATGTCATCAAAGATTGTGACTATGGGGTTTGGGGAGGCTATAGTTATCAAAGTTCCATTATCGGCAATCGGATGAGTGGCAATCGAGTAGCGGTGGCCATTGAGCATGGCAATTATTTTGACATTAGCCACAATCAGTTGGATAGTGGAGCCATTGGGGTTCAGCTTTGGGAGAGAAGTCAACAGCCTGATAGTTGGCCTTTTGCCCAAAAGCGAAATGTCAAAAGCCGCAACTTTCGCCTTTTCCGCAATCTCTTTCAACAAATCGATCAGCCCATCCTTGTATCCAATACCCAAGAAGCTGACATCAGCCTCAACCAATTTGTCCAATTCCAAACCCTCTTTACGACGGAAGGGGGAAATGAGCGAATCCGCTTTATCGAAAACCGCATCTTTCAGAAAAAAGGCTGGGGAGAGGCAGAGGCCGTTCGAGACAAAAATCAAGAGCTGGCTGGTAAACAGCCCCTACCTCCCAATTATCCCTCTACGCTGGACGAAGTATTCCGCATCGATTCGCTACCTGATGGGCAAAGCACCCTCCTACCCGCACAGCAAGTTCGCGGTCGCTCCTACATCCTAATGACGGAATGGGGCCCTTACAATTTTGGCTACCCCTTTATTAGCCTTCGCAAGCAAGAGGGAGAGGAATACATCTTTGGTTTATTTGGCCCCAATGGAAACTGGAAGGTGGTTGGTGGTGAGGGCTTTGCTGAGGTTAATCCCATGCGAGGCGCTTTGCCGACGACGCTGCGAGCGAAGCGAGAGGCTGATGCAAAAGTCGTAGCAATTCAATTAGAATACCTTGGTCCAGCCTTTATTGACGCATTTGGACGGGTGGTAAAAAAGGGGGAGCAGTTTGGATTTTCTTTTAGAGAAGAGGTGCCTTAATTTCCATTTAAAAGTATAGCAGCAAAGTATTTCTTTCTAAATTGTAGAATAAATCAGAAAAAAGTTATAGATTTGTTCTACAATCTAGAATAATATAAATATTCTTGCTGATGAAAGAGACCAGATTAGGCGAATTTGAAGAAGTCATCTTGCTACTCGTAGGCATACTGGGTGAGCAGGCTTATGCTTTTCGGATTGCAGAGGAATTTGAATCTCAGGCCAATCGCTCTGTTTCGATTGGAGCGGTGCATTCCACCCTAAGCCGTTTGGGCGATAAGGGTTTCCTAAAATCTAAAATGGGCGAACCTACGGCCAATCGCGGCGGAAGGCGAAAACGCATTTACGAAGTCACCGCTTTGGGAGAAAGCAGTCTACAACAGGCCAGGGACCTTCGCCTATCGCTTTGGAAACAATACCCTGGTTTTTCTCTAAAACTTGGATAGCAACTCATGCAACAAGAACAAAATCAGTATCCTCCTCGATTGGCCACCCAACTACTGGTGTGGTTTCTCAAAAGCGAATTAGCAGAAGAGGTTTTGGGTGATTTGGAAGAAAACTATCTGGCCCAAATCGAAAAGAACTCCTTGCGCAAGGCCAAGATCAATTATTGGTACCAAGTCCTGAATTACCTACGGCCATTTGCTATTCGAAATAATCTAATTAGCGACTTAAATCCCTTTTTTATGTTTGGCAACCACTTCAAAATCGCTTGGCGACAATTGCTTAAGCAAAAGCGCTACTCCTTTATTAATATTACGGGAATGACCTTAGGGATGACCTGTTTTATCCTCATTGCCCTTTACATCCAATACGAGCTGAGTTTTGATTTACAACACGAGCATACCGATCGCATTTATCGAATTGTACAAAGACAGCCAGGTAATGAATTTAAAGGCTCAGACGCCTATGCTATTGCACCAATGACGATAGGGCCAGAAATGGAAAAACAATTCCCAGAGGTAGAAGCGACCACAACGCTTACAAGGATGCAATTCCAATTTGCCCATGAAGACCAAGTCTTTAGTGAAATAGGCTTGATGTCTGATGCCTTTTTATTGGATGTATTCAGCTATCCTGTCGTTGAGGGAGATGCCAAGGCAGCGCTTAAAAATAAGGAGGCCATTATACTCACCCAATCCTTAGCAGAGAAGTATTTTGGCAAGCAGTCGCCACTAGGTAAAGAAATGCAAGTATCGGAGGGGCGTAAATTTATCGTCGAAGCAGTCCTCGAAGATATACCTGAAAATCAACATTTCCATTTTGATTTTATCCTTTCCCTAGAAAACTATGGGGAATATCGGGAGGACAGAGAACGCTGGCGTTGGAGTAGTAATAATTACTGTGCGTATGCCCTTTTGCAAGAAGGGGCTAATCCTCAGCATTTAGAGGAAAAGCTAAAAATCTTTGATCCAGAGATTAAAAAGTCATATGCTGATGTACCTTTTCACGCAGTGTTTTTTCTACAGCCTTTAAAAGATATTCACCTTCAATCCCATTTGAATTTTGAGATGGAAACCAATAGTGATATTCGCTATCTCTACCTCTCTGCCTCCATTGCCTTGATCATTTTATTACTGGCCTTGATCAACTACATGAATTTGGCGACAGCTGGTTTTGGCCAGCGCTCTAAGGAAGTTGGGGTGAGAAAAGTAATTGGAGCGAGGAAGCGACAACTGGTCCAGCAATTTATGGCAGAGTCTATTTTGATTACCTTACTGAGCTTTAGTTTGGCTGTTGGTTTGGCGCAGTGCTTACTACCTAGCTTTCAGTCTCTGCTGGGTTTGGAGGTTCCCTTTGATCTTTTTGGCAATCGATTTATTTTACTCACTTTCTCCTTAGTGGCCCTAGTTCTTGGAAGCTTATCGGGTTTGTATCCCGCTATCTTATCCACGGCTGTCACAACAGCTAGCGCCCTTAATGGCACTTGGTTTAAGGGGCATAAGGGCAATAGCCTATTTCGAAATACCTTGGTTATTGGACAATTCACGGCTGCGGTTATCTTGGCCGTTTGCAGTGTTGTTATTTTTCAACAGCTACAATATATTCAGCATAAAAAACTGGGGTTTAATCGCGAACAAATCGTCTATGTACCCTATCGCAATCAACACATTTTTGAAAAAAACCAATTGATACGAAGCGAACTAATCAAACATCCTCAAATCGAACAGGTCGCCTTCACCACGGCTCTCCCCTTGGATAACCAAAGCCAAACGATTGTCGACGAATGGGAAGGTAATAGCCAACAAGATGAAGTGTTCATATATCGCATCCGCACCGACTACGACTTCATTGATCTCTTTGAAATCAACCTCATCGAAGGCCGCAACTTTTCTCCAGACCATCCCAGCGATTCCAGCAAAACCTATATCCTCAATCAGGCGGCCCTTAAAGCACTTGGCTGGCAAAGTGCAGCAGGTAAGTCCTTTAGAGATGGCAAAGTAATTGGTGTGGTTGAAGATTTTCACTTTCAAAGATTTGATTATGCCATTGAACCTACCTTTATCACCTTTCACAATAAAGTAATCTCCTATTATGCTGGTCATATCGCTATCAAGATCAATGGTGCTAGTTCACAGGAAACGATCGCCCACATTCAAAAAACCCTAAAGACGACCATGCCTCAGATGCCCTTCAAAATTCGCTATATGGATGAATCCTTTAAGCGATTGTACAAAAAGGAACATAATCTGAGTCAGGTCTTTATCCTCTTTACCATCATGGCTCTTCTCATTGCCTGCATGGGGCTTTTTGGTCTGGTTACTCAGCTTGTTTTACTTCGCAGCAAGGAGATTGGTATTCGCAAAGTTTTGGGTGCTTCGGCCAGCCATGTGGTGCAATTGATCTCCAAAGACTTTTTAAAATTAGTTTTGCTGGCCACCTTTATCGCCATCCCTATCAGTTGGTGGAGCATGCGCCAATGGCTACAAGATTTTGCTTATCGCATCGAGCTAGAGGCTTGGGTATTCTTGGCCATCGGTGGATTAGCCCTGTTTATTGCTTTTGCGACGATTAGCTTGCAATCGTTTAAAGTGGCTTTGTCTAATCCTGTGGAGGCGATTAAGACGGAGTGATAAGGGGATAGCTTATTTTTCATAGTCTTCGTCAAAAACATAAATCGCTGATTACAAGCTACTTAGATAGTGGCAAGTTATTTTTCTGAAAAAAAGTGCTTTATTTTTTATGGAATTTACCCACCTGCTGCGTCCTATTAGGCGAAGTGACTTTATCGGTAGGCCTGGATAGAGGAATGAGCGACTACTTTCGGTGATTGGACGCGTGGAAGTATGGGGAAGTTTTTGCCCGTCTTAAGGGACGGGGCGGTGGTGGGGCCTGGGTTGGGTCCCTCCCCAAAATGCCCAAATCATGCCCAGACCATACCTCAAATCCATCTTCCCTACCCTCTGGCCC
>JBCBDH010000254.1:0-8288 GCA_038529855.1 Bacteroidota bacterium
TATCCCATCTGCTCAATCCCGCTTCCATCCGTAATCTCGCTGCTAGCCATCCCTTTAGCTCTGATATGACGGAGCAGCGGACGCTGCGATTTACCTTTAACAATATTCTACTGCCCGATAGTACGACCAATGAAATGGCCTCTCACGGATGGATCAGGTTTCGCATCTCTCAGCATCCCGATAATCCTCAAGGCCAAGATATCCTCAACAGCGCAGCCATCTACTTCGATTTTAATGAACCCATTATTACCAATCAAACCAGTCATCAGATTGGTATAGATATTATGGAGACCCCCACCAGCACACAGCAAGACATTCAATCACCAGTTCACTTTCAGGTCTATCCCAATCCCGCTACCACGAGTGTTTATTTTGATCATCAGCAAAGTGGAGCTACACAGTTGGAGCTTTTGCTTTTTGATGTGTTGGGGAGATTAATCCTTCAAGAATCCATCAATACCCCACATCACCTTCTTCAAAGGAGGGATTTAGACAATGGACTGTATTACTATCGAATCAAAATGGAGCAAACGATTATCACAGAAGGCAAATTAATTTTTCACTAAATACGTCAAGTAAGGTGTTTAGCCCGATTCCACCCCAAGAAGCATGTATAAAAAATCCATTGTCTATTTCAAATCGTGAGTAAACAATGGTAGAATTAACGACCTGAGATGAAGAGAGGCAGCTTTAATGTAGGCTGCCTTTTTTGCATGTGGGAAAATGCGTATTTTAAGCTTCGTAAATTCCCAATTATGTCTTGTAGATATTCTATACTTCTTGTCTTAGGACTAATGATGGCCTTTGGGGCTTGTCAACAAGCTGAACCCAATCCTCAAATTGATTTTTCCAGCCTCAGCGAACAACAACAAAGACAAGCGGCTAATGCCCTGGCCAGTATGCAAACGGCCAAGGGCTTAGACGTCGAATTGTTTGCCGCCGAACCCTTGCTGATCAATCCCACCAATATAAGTGTCGACGAAAAAGGCCGCGTTTGGCTTTGCGAAGCCAATAACTATCGCATGAAGTTTAATCCTGATAATCCCTATCGCGAGGAAGGGGATCGCATCCTGATTTTAGAAGATACGGATGGAGATGGTAAGGCTGACCTTAGAAAGGTCTATTATCAAGGGGAAGACATCAATGCCGCATTGGGGATTACCGTCCTGGGTAATCGGGTGATTGTATCGAGTAGTCCCAATGTCTTTGTTTTTATCGACGATGATGGAGATGATTTACCTGATCGGCGGGATACGCTGTTTACGGGGATTGGTGGTTTGGATGATGATCATGCGATCCATGCTTTTTCCTTTGGGCCAGATGGGCGCTTTTATTTCAATTTTGGCAATGCGGGTAAACAGCTTAAGGACAAAAAGGGCAATCCTCTATTTGGTCCACAGGGGCAGGCCATTGAGGCGAGTGGGGAGCACTATCGCCAGGGGATGGTTTTTCGCTGTGAGCCAGATGGTTCTGGGGTAGAAGTATTGGGTCATAATTTTCGCAATATTTATGAAGTGGCCGTTGATGATTTTGGCACCTTGTGGCAGTCTGATAATGATGATGACGGCTACAAAGGCGTGCGTATCAATTATGTCATGGAGTATGGCAATTATGGTTATCGAGATCAGCGAACGGGTGCGGGCTGGCGCGATCATCGAGTGGGTTGGCATGAGGAAATCCCCAAGCGGCATTGGCATCAAAATGACCCTGGGGTGGTGCCGAATTTATTGCAGACGGGCTCTGGTTCGCCTTGTGGCATGTTGGTTTATAATGGACAATTGCTGCCCGAAGTTTTTCAGGGGCAAATGATCCATTGTGAGGCGGGGCATCAGGTGGTGAGGGCCTATCCAGTCCAAAAGTCAGGAGCAGGCTATACCGCAGAGGTGCTTAATGTACTAAAAAGTGAAGACCTCTGGTTTCGACCTTCAGATTTGGCCGTGGCACCTGATGGTTCTTTGCTCATTGCCGATTGGTATGATGCTGGGGTCGGTTCCAATAAGATGGCTGACGCCCAACGCGGCCGAATTTATCGCGTGGCGCCCAATGTTTCTACTTATAAGACTCCCACACTCGACCTCAGTAGCCCAGAAGCTGCTGTCAAAGCACTGGGCAGTCCCAATCAGGCTACCGCCTATCTCGCTTGGACCCAACTCAAGGAATGGGGCCCAAATGCTGCTCCCGCGCTCGAACAAGTCTGGCAATCCGCTCGCCCCTCGCTCCGCGCTCGTGCACTCTGGCTCCTGGCTCGCCTCCCTGACCAAACCCAAACCTATATCCAACAAGGTCTCCAACAAGCCAATGAAGACCTACGCATATGTGCTTTGCGGGTGGCTCGGCAGTTGGATGGCGATCATTTGCTGGATTACACGGCGGCTCTACTTGATGATCCCTCTGCAGCCGTCAGGCGGGAGGTCGCTATCGCCCTGCGCTACATAGGTACTGCTGAGGCTGCGGAGCAATGGGCACAGCTCGCCCGACAATACGATGGAAAGGATCGCTGGTATTTGGAAGCATTGGGAATAGGGGCTGATCAGCATCCAGATTTGTATTTTGAGGCTTGGTTAAAGGAAGAGGTGAAGCCAACTCAGGAGGAGGCAAGCCGCCATTTGATCTGGCGCATTCACGCGCAGAAAAGCTTAGCTTTATTGGCAGAAATTATTCGTGATCCCAATATTGATGAACAATGGCTACCGCGCTATTTCCGCGCTTTTCACTTCAAAGATTTTCCAAACAAAGATCTATTACTGGCCGAGCTATTGGACATTGATCACCCCCTGAAAAAACAAATTACCACCTATACCCTTGGGCAATTTAGTCCCGATGCCATTACCAGCAATGCGTCCCTAAAAGCAAAAGTAAGGGCCTTGCTTCCCAATATTGTCGGGACGCCTGAGTGGTTGGCTGCCATTAAAAGCATGCAGCTCAAAAGTCAAATTCCGCAAATGACGGATTACTTTCTTGAAAACGGGAAAGATCAATTTGGTCGAGAGGTGATGCGACAGGTATTTGAGATGGAAAGCGATGCGCTTCTAGAGAAGAAGATGAAAGCTATGCCGCAGCAGGAGCAAATGAAGGTCATGGCCAATTTAGCTCATGTCCATCAGTATCGCAATTTTATGCTTTTGCGCCGTTGGTTGGTGGATGGAAACCCTCCTTATGTCGTTCAAAGACAATTGGTTGAATCGCTGGGAAATTTGTGGGATGGGCAGCATATGCTTTATGATTGGCTGCGCGAAGGCAAGCTCAAAGGAGAGCTCAAAACCACGGCAGTCCTCAAAATTATGAACTGCTGGAACCCTGAGATTCGCTTTAATGCGCCCCGCTACCTCGCAAGTGCGCGGGAAAAAGACGGCGCCCTGCTCCCTCCCGTCGCCCAATTAGTCGATCAAGATGGGGATGTGGCCAGGGGGAAAGTGGTTTACGAAAGGCTTTGTGCCAATTGTCATCAGGTGGATGGCCAGGGGATTAGCTTTGGGCCCGACTTATCTGCTATTGGAAGTAAATTATCCAAACAAGCGCTTTATAATGCCATTCTCTATCCCAGTGCAGGGATTAATTTTGGCTATGAGGGCTATTTGATCAAATTGAAAAATGAGGCCGTATACAGTGGTTACATCACCAGTGAGACCCAGGAAGAACTAAAATTGCGCATCATGGGCGGTACAGATCAAGTGATTGCGAAAAGGGATATTCTATCCCAACAAGCCTTGGAACAATCGCTGATGACCCCCAATTTGCAGGCCCTAATGAAAGAAAAGGAATTGATTGATTTAGTCGAGTATCTTGGCACTTTAAAACAAGCAGCGATCAGCGACTTATTGTCGAATGGACAATAATGAATGGAAAGCTAGTAACTGTAGGCATAATTCCGTAATTTCGCCTTTGCTCAAAAGTACTTCATCCTCCTTATAGCATCGAACCAATACTCTGCTAAATCAGTTAAATTAAAACTATGCTAAATCTTATTCTTTTTGGCCCTCCGGGCTCTGGTAAAGGCACACAAGCAGCTAAGCTGGTTGAAAAATACGAATTGCTGCATATTTCTACTGGTGATTTGTTCCGCTATGAAATGGGTAATAATACACCGCTGGGGCTAGAGGCAAAATCTTACATCGCTAAAGGGGAGTTGGTACCTGATGAAGTAACGATAGGAATGTTGAAAAATAAGGTTAATGCCAATCCAGATGTAGCAGGCTATATTTTTGATGGTTTTCCTCGTACCATTGCCCAATGTAAAGCCTTGGACCTCTTTCTGGAAGAAAAAGGAACCAGCGTGTCTGGACTTCTTGCCTTGGATGTAGATGATGAGGAAATTGTTAAGCGTTTGCTCAATCGCGGTAAGACTTCTGGTCGAGCTGACGATAATGACGAAAGCATTATTCGCAACCGTATCGAGGTCTACAATCAGGAAACCGCACCCGTCTTTGATTTCTATGCTCAAAGCAATAAGTCGACGAAAATAGATGGGATAGGTTCCATAGAAGATATCTTTAGTACCCTTTGTACGCAAATTGATCAATTGAATGGCTGATATCCAACAGATCGCCGTTTATTGTGCATCTAGCTCTCGTGTCGATCCCATTTATTTAGAAGCGGCCTGGCAGACAGGTAAAGAGTTGGCCCTTGCGCCTCTTAAGGTGGCCTATGGGGGAGGAGCTGTTGGGTTGATGGGACGTTTGGCCGATAGCGTTGTTGCACATGGTGGGGAAATCACAGGTATTATGCCCCAATATATGAAGGAAGCTGAATTGCAACATCCCCAGGTAGAAGATTTTATCTTTGTGGATGATTTGCGCGATCGAAAGAAAATGTTGCTTCAGAAATCCAAAGCCGCTATCGCCTTGCCTGGCGGCTGCGGGACAATGGATGAATTGATGGAGGCCTTGACGCTCAAACGGCTAGGGCGTTTTAATCATCCCATCATTATTCTCAATACCCAGTCTTATTTTGATCCGCTGATTACCATGTTGGAAAAAAGCGTGGCACATCGTTTTATGAAAGAGGAACACCTTGATCTGTGGACTGCTGTAGCACATCCCCATGAAATTGTCCCTGCTATTCAAAACAGTGGCACATGGCAGTTCGACCCCTCTTTTTTTACAGAGCGCGATTAAAAACAAGGATTAATTATGGCAGAGCAGAATTTTATTGATTATGTAAAAATATGCTGTCGCTCTGGTGCTGGAGGGGCGGGTTCTACCCATTTTGCCCGCAATCGAACGAATCCCAAAGGAGGACCAGATGGGGGGGATGGCGGACGTGGAGGTCACATCATTGTCAAAGGCAATAAGCAATTATGGACTTTGTTGCCCTTGAAATACCGCAAACATGTTTTGGGGGTAAATGGAGAAAATGGTTCGGAAAATAATAAGACGGGCGCTTCTGGAAAAGATGTGATTCTGGAAGTACCGCTGGGGACCGTAGCAAAGGATGTAGATAGTGGAGAGGTCCATTTTGAGATTACAAAGGACGGGGAAGAGCAGATTTTGGTAGCAGGGGGAAGAGGTGGTTTGGGCAATACCCATTTCAAATCACCCACCAATCAGACGCCGCGTTATGCACAACCTGGTGAGGAAGGCAAGGAAGAATGGAAGATATTGGAGCTTAAAGTATTGGCGGATGTTGGCTTAGTTGGTTTTCCCAATGCTGGAAAATCAACCCTATTATCAGTTATCACTGCTGCTAAGCCCAAAATCGCTTCCTATGCTTTTACTACGCTGGTTCCCAATCTGGGTATCGTCTCCTACCGCGACGGTCGCTCTTTTGTCATGGCCGATATTCCAGGGATCATCGAAAAGGCACATGAGGGCAAAGGGCTTGGACATCGCTTCCTTCGCCATATTGAGCGCAATGCCGTATTGTTGTTTATGATTCCAGCTGATGCCAATGATATTCGCGAAGAGTATCGGATTTTGCGGAGCGAATTGGCGCAGTACAATGAAGAATTACTCGATAAAGAGCGCATCTTGGCCATTACCAAATGCGATTTGATCGATGAAGAACTCAAGATCCTTCTTCAAGCGGAACTGCCAGACGATCTCCCAGTTATTTTTATTTCTTCTGTAGCCCAAATTGGCCTAATCGAACTTAAAGACCTGCTCTGGCAAAGTCTCAATCGCTGATTTAATCCTTCCTTTTATGGCTTCCATTAAAATTGAACGCGCACTTAGTGAATTATTTGAAAACTGGTCGGGCGAGGTACCAGATTTGGTTTTGCCGCTGGCCCCATCCGCATCAGCGCGGGTGTATTATCGTTTGCAAAGTGCCCATCATGTAGCGGTGGGGGCTTATAATCCTGAGCCCAAAGAAAACCAGGCTTTTTTACATTTCTCCAAGCATTTTCACGCCAAAGGCTTACCTGTCCCAGAGGTTTATGCCGAAGATTTATCTCAGCACATTTATTTGCAAGAGGATTTGGGTTTTACGACGCTGTACAGCTATCTTTTGCAGAAAGGCGCCTATTTCCCAGATTATTTGATTCAGATCTACAAGCAGGTGGTGGAGCAATTGGCGCGTTTGCAGGTAGAAGGGGGGAAGGGCTTAGACTACAGCCTTTGCTATCCAAGGGCTGCTTTTGACCGACAGTCGATCCTTTGGGACTGCAATTATTTTAAATATTATTTTCTCAAATTGGCCGATTGTGTATTTGATGAAGCTGCTTTGGAAAAGGATTTCCATCGCTTGGCTGATTTCCTACTTCAAACCGACACCAGCCATTTTATGTTTCGGGATTTTCAGACCCGAAATATTATGATCAAAGGGGGGCAACCCTTTTTTATTGACTATCAAGGGGGGCGAAAAGGAGCCTTGCAATACGATTTGGCTTCCTTGCTTTTTCAGGCCAAGGCCAATATCCCTAATGATATTCGGAAGGAATTACTCGACCATTATTTTAAGGCCCTTAGCCAATTGGTGGAGGTGGATCGCGAAGAATTTGAGCGCTATTATTATGGCTATGTATTGGTGCGATGTGTACAGGTTTTAGGCGCCTATGGCTTTCGGGGATTGTATCAACGCAAGGCTTATTTCTTACAAAGTATTCCCTTTGCCCTCCGCAACATCAAATGGCTCTTGGATAATGATAAAGTCGCCGTTGAGCTACCAGAATTGGAAAAAGCCTTCCATCATCTCATCCAATCCAAACGCTTTGAGCCTTTTGACAAAATTAAATCTTCCGCCAGTATGCTCACCATTAGGGTGAATAGCTTTTCTTATAAAGTTACAGGCATCCCAGAAGATACCTCTGGCAATGGCGGCGGTTTTGTCTTCGACTGTCGCTTCATCCACAACCCTGGCCGCTACGAACCCTACAAAAAACTCACTGGCCGAGACGAACCCGTCATCAACTTCTTACAGCACCACAGCCAAATGAATGCCTTTCTCAACGACGTTTTCCGCATCGTCGATTCTGCAGTAGAGGACTATATCAACCGCAGCTTCACCCACCTGACTGTCAATTTTGGCTGCACTGGTGGCCAACATCGCTCCGTCTATGCCGCCGATCAATTGGCGAAGCATTTGGAGGATAAGTATGGCTTGAAAGTGGTGTTGAGTCATATTGAGCAGGAGAAGAAGAATTGGCAGAATTGATATCCCGTAAATTGTTGGAGAGAGGGTAGGGCTCCTTGGATGGGCTCTGCCGTTGTTGGTAGTTTAGTGAAAAGGCAGTGTTTAGTGTTGGACGGACGCCATTGACGTTGGCACTTTGGTAAAAAGGCGGCGCTTAGTGTCGGACTGACCCCGCCGTCGTTGGCACTTTGGCGGGGAGTCAGTCCGACACGGCTGCCCACACAGTAATTTGTTTTTACCATATTTTTTAACGAATTTAGTTCTCCCCTGGAATGATCGGGAAATAATACATATGGGGATCACCTTAATGCTGCATTAAGGCAAAGTACCGATTATTTCAATCCTCAAAAATAAAAAAATGAGTATCCTCAACGTCCCCAGACTCTACTTTCGTGGTGTCTCCTCTTGGGACCCACCCACAACCAACAACAACGATCAGTGGCCGACCTACGATTTCACCCATGCTGCATTTAATTGGGGCTTTTTAGCCCAACAAAAGCCACCAATCACCCCAGCTAATTTTCAGACACAGTTTCCGAAATGGGCACAGACCCTACAGTTTTACAATCCTGGTGGAGGCACGCCTGGATGGTACCAGCCCCCTGCGGAGTGGAATTATTATGGAGGGAGTAATATCTCTTTAGTCAGTCCAGATCAAAAACAGATCACGACTATTCAGAGCGGGCAAACCCAATTTGGTCAAGTGCCTCCACCAGGAT
>JBCBDH010000255.1:0-8275 GCA_038529855.1 Bacteroidota bacterium
TTTGAATACTCCAAATTGGAGGCTCGACAGGTAAAACCCCAGAAAGAGCCCTTCTTTATCTCTGAATTGGCACAGGATATTTTCCACAATTATCAAATACTAGCCAAAGAAAAGAACATCAGTTTGGAACTCAAAAAACCCGATGATCTTCCCTTGGTCTTTGCCGATATCGCTCTGGTTGAACGCGTTTTACAAAACCTCATTGACAATGCCATCAAATTCACCCCTGCTCATGGCAAGGTCACCTTGGAATTGGTCAATCGCAATGATGCAGTGGAGGTCAAAGTTGCGGACACTGGCCCTGGAATACCCGCGCAGGAACAATCCTTTATTTTTGAACGCTATCATCGACTAAAAACAGGAGAGATCAAAGCCAGCGGTTCTGGTGCTGGTTTAGGACTCGCTATTGTGAAAAAAATCCTGGAAATTCATAATGCTAGTATAGAAGTAATAAGTAAACCCAATCAAGGAGCGGCCTTTTTATTTCAGTTGCCGGTCCATTCGAATTAATTTGAGATTAAATTCATCTAAAGTAAAAAACCTTGCATCCAAAATCGGATGCAAGGTTTTTGTTTTTTATCGACTTAGCTATAAGACCTTACTGTTTGACCACCCTCAAGGATTCCATCCGCTGATCATCGCTGACTACGCGAATCAGGTAAATACCTGCGGGATATTTGGTAAAATCCAATTCTGTTTTGAATTCCCCTTCAGGGATGCTAGTGATGCGTTCTAGCAATCGGCCAGTCATATCGAAGATTTCTAAATCAGAACTGCTTGACTGTACGAGTTCAATAGTGAGTAAGCTGCTCGTTGGGTTGGGATAGGCTTTTAGCAAAGTGGGTATTTCTGTGGCGGTCTCTGCCTCTACAGGCTCTTGTGGTGTTTCTGCCGTTGACTTAAAGAAAATGCTGGCCAGCATTGGATCATAGCGACCCGCGTACATGTCTGTCGTTGATGGACTGGCCGTCAATAATTGGATCAGCTCCAGATTATCCTGAAAATCACCTGTAAATAGAAAAGTGGGAGAATTGGGCTGGGCGGCGATGCCATGTGCCTGATCCAGACCAATGCCTTTGATGGGACTGAGATTGATATCACTTCCAGTGTTGACATCAAAAGTAGCTAGGAAAATATCCTGATCTGAAGGAGCTACAGAGCTGATAGGTCCTATGTTACCTACGAAGGCAGTACCAGAAAAATGACCAATCATGGCAACTTGATTTTGGGTAATGGCGACATCTGTCCCTCTATCGAGGTTTAGTGAACTACCGCCCAGATGAAACCAATTGGTCGAACCTGAAGCTTGTACATTCATAATAAAGGCATCAATGGATTGATTGTTGGTCTGAGCAACGATGCCATTACCCATATCTACATCGCCCTCTACATATCCAGTGATGACGACTTGGCTTTCTGCGGCAATACCCATACCCTCATCATTATTGGGGCCGCCATACAAATTGACCCAATCCCATTGGAAATTTGAGTTGATTGCACCCAAAAAGATATCCGTTCCCCCCGAATTTTGTGGAAAGTAATTGGGCTCTAAATCAGCCAATGTAGCATATCCAGTCACATAGGTAGACCCACCTGGTTCGATGACAATGCCATTGCCCTGGTCGTTGTTTTGGCTCCCGCGGGCAATTAATTTTTCATTGGTAAAACCAGAACCAAAGTCCTCTAGGCTAATGGCGAGAATATCGTGGTCTGTAGGTCCGCCAATGGCAAAAAGGGTAGGCCCATTCAAGGTAATACTTCCTATGAAATCTCCCGTAACGACGACTTGATTACCAAAGGCATGGATGTCTCTAAAGCTATTCAATTCTGTATTGCTAGGGGTAGGGATACTGGCCCAAACACCAACGCCGTTTTCGTCAAATTTGGCAATAAAGCCCTTGCTACTGGCAGTGGTCACTAGATTACAAGTGGAGCAAGAACCTGGGATAGTTGTATTTCCTGCAATGGTTCCTGAGACATAAATGGACTCTTCCGAATTTCCCATATCCCAACTAATGGCTGGGCTATGATCATTGCCTGTACTGCCAAAAGACTCCGCCCACACTAGGCCACACTCCGTGTACTTCGCCACAAAAATGTCGTCACCGCCAACAGAGGCCAAAGGAGGCGCATTGGGATCAATAATCAAACTGCCACTGAATGTTCCAGTGATATAATAAGCATCCTCATCGGTCCTGGCTACATCAGTGCCTGACTCATTGCCAGTGCCCAGGTCGTCAAAATGCTTGGGCCATTCTGAGGTACTCTGTGGGCTGCCAGGGAGGACGGTCAGAATTCCTACCTTATTACAGACACTTTGGTGAACTACTCTAAAATCACCCGTAGAAGGATTCACATTGCCAGGCTCAAAAAAGCCAGTGTTGGCATCTAAAGCACTGCCAGCTACATTGGGATATTGTGTATTGGCAGCAGATAGCCAAGGACCTGATGCAATGTCAGCATTTAGCAAGACCGGCTGATCATAGGTACAAAACTGAATAGGGGTAATTTCCTTTTCGCGATATTGAAGATAAACCCCTGAGAAACTATCCTGGCAGGCATTATCAATGTTTGCATTGATCTGAACAGCGACGACATCTGCGGAAGGATTGCTGATTTGCCCCAAAGGACTAACGCCATTTCCCGACCAGAACAATGGGTCTGGTCCAATGTAATTGCTAGTCAAATTAGTAGCGCCACAGAAGGGATTAGGCGTTGTAATTGCTAAACCAGTTAGAGGGGCGCTGACTGGAAGGGTATAAGTATACTGTGTGACACCACAGGCATTTTCTCCTTCTAGGAGAATAGTTGCCTGTCCTGCCTGTGTAAAACTGACGTTTACACTATCACTGTTAGCGCTATTTGGACTAGCCGTACTGCCAAAGTCCCAGCTGATGGATAAATTATGGGAATAGCTATTGGTTGGATTGGCAATGAATTCTACGGTTTCGTTAATACATACTTCTGGCCAGGGAATGGTAGGTGAAAAGCTGACAGGGTCATCGACAAAGATACTGGTATTTTGTGTCGTAGTACAAACCCCATTAGGGCTAGAAACCGTGTAAGTAAGGATTTGCTCTCCTGTCAGTCCAGAGGGATTAAAATACCAACTTCCAGATAGCAGAATCACCCCTGTACCTGACCAGCTCCCTCCTGAAGGATTACCCTCCAATAGCAAATTGCCATTTTCCTGGCAAATATTGCTATCATGGCTAAAGCTGACGGTCTGAATCTCTGCATCAACTGCCACCTGGGCAGTACTGCTCCCTACACAACCCAATTCATCTTCTAGGGTATAGGTAATCGTATGTACCCCAGGCCCTGCCACACTGGCATTAAACCGCCAAAGCCCTCCATTATTAAAAACGCCTGGACCACTCATGGTTCCTCCCAATGGGCTATAAAGCAAATTGCCACTGGTTTCTGTTTCACAAAAGGCCGTATTCAAAACAGTTGGGGTAGGTAGGGCATTGACCGTAATTGATCGGGAATAAGTAGAAGACCCACAAGGGGTAATCAGTTTATGTGTGATGATGTAGTTGCCCGCATTGCTAGCGGTGATGGAGCAGTTGGCCGTGTTGCATACGGGATTACCTGGCGAACCATTGCTGGGATAGTAATACCATTCATGGCTAATATTTGAATTGGTGTTATAATTTACGGAGAAGGTTTCTCCAAGGCAGATTTCCTCTACGGAATCGAAATTAGCAGCGGGAGAGACTTCAATCCCCTCGATGTCATTGGTGAAGCGATTGGTCAGGGTTTCCCAGCCAATACAAAGCGATCGTCTTCGTTCAAATTTTACCTTGACCTTGTAGACACCTGGTAAGCGAGGGATATTGAAGAAATTAACAAGCACTTCTACTCCTGATGAGGTAAAAGACTGGGTACTGATGACGCTGTTATTTCTGTACAATTGAAAAGTATAGCGAAAAGGATTGGCGCCACATCCGTTGACACAATTCAGATTGGTTCCTAGACAGTGGTCATATTCGACGCGAAAGTCTATCGTTGAGTTGTAGCTTTGGGTACAGTTTAAGGAAAAATCAGTTGTCACATAGCCTGATGGTATACCCTGATTAAGTCGAGTAAATTCGACAAATACTGGATACTGCGCCTGGAGTGAAAGTCCAGCGAACAATAATAAAATCGTTAATAGGAGATTGTTTTTCATAGATTAATCATTTGAAAAGGTTGAATGAATATCAAAGTAGTTGTAGGTCTACAATCGGCTGACCATAGACCATGCGTGAATGAGGATGTAGGTAGAAGTTGGGCTAAAGAGGTGTTATTCCAGAATAAGCAAAGAAGAATGAATGTAGGTAATCATTTTTCTTACTCTGGGGTTCAAATAAACAAGATATAGGTAAAAAGGAAAGTGACCTTTTTCTAATGCACCTTCTCGTTTGCTGAATGGCGTTTTTCGTCTGCTAAACGGTACTTACTGCTTTAGGTATTGGTGTAAGACCTTTCGGCCCTGACGGGATACGGGGATGCGTGTTTTATCGCTGAGTACCAACAGTCCACCATCGGTTTTATCCCAACGCTGGATGTGTTGCACATTGACGAGGTAGGAGCGGTGAGGGCGAATAAAGGTATTACCTTCTAGCTTATCGGCCATATAGCGAAGGGGGCGAGAGAGGGTTTTGACGCGATTATTGGTTAGGTAAACTTGACAGTAGCTCCCCGCTGCATGAATGTAAAGGATTTCTTCTTGTAGTAGGTATTCTTTGCCAAAGCTTTGTGGGATGGCGATGCGCTTATCCTGTAGAGAAGCGGGAGTAGTTTTCTGCTCTTGATAGGTGCTTTGTTGCTGTAGTATTTTTAGTACCCGCTTTTTTACGCGATCCAAAGCAGTAAAGCTCACGGGTTTGAGCAGATAGGAGAGGTCATTTTGATTAAAGGCTTCAATAGCGTATTGATCATAGGCTGTGACGAAAATGACCTCAAAGGGAATTTTATCAAACTGACTAAGCAGGTCAAAGCCCGTTTGATTGCGCAATTGGATATCTAGAAAAATCAACTGCGGTTGTAGCTTTTGAATTTGGGCAAAAGCAGAGGGCACATCCTGGGCCATACCAATGATGTTCAACTCAGGAGAATCTTGTTGAATGATAGCGGATAGGGCTTGCAAAGCTCCCATTTCATCATCGACCAGAAAGGTATTAATTGATCTCATGATCTAGCCTTATTTTTATCTCTACACTTAAGCCAGGCGAAGGGGCATTAGACCGCAAATGGAGGTCGTACTGATGCTTTTTTAGGGCATTCAAAAGGCGGATGCGATCCTGATTGATGCGCGTGCCCAGGCCGTGGCCTTTGGTCGTCTTTGTGTCTTGATGGGTTTGGAGGCCCTTACCATTGTCTCGAATAATGCAAAGAAGGGTATGGGGCGCTATTTGCTGGATGGTGATGCTGATTTTTCCAGGATAATCGATGTCAGTCATCCCATGGATAACAGCATTTTCAACATAAGGTTGTAACAGTAATACTGGAATTTTTATTGTTTGGATAGGGACTTTTGGATCAATATGGATATCAAAATCAAAACGCCCATCTAGTCGCATCCGCTCTAGCTGAAGATAGTTGCGACTCGACTCCAGGGCCTGCGCCAATGAAATGCTATCATGGCGAGACTGAACGAGGGCATGACGAATGTAGCTGGCAAAATGCGCCAAATAATCACTTGATGCCCTTTGGTTATTTTGAAGGATAAAAGCTTGGATAGAGCTCAGTACGTTGAAGATGAAATGAGGCTTTAGCTGAGAGGTCAATAAACGCAGTTGCCATTTGTTTTTTTCTGACTCCAGATTGGCTTTGGCAATTTGAAAACGAGATTGCGTGTAAAAGGGCAGGGCGACCAAAGTCGCAAGTGACAAAACCCCCAATAGCAAAAACCACCACTCCTGATAAAAATAATTGCGAACCTCAAAACGATAGTTGATGACTTGGTGATATTGATCTCGCACCTGTAAGGTGTAATCCTCTGCTGGTAATTGATAAAAACTCAGGGTATTGGAAAAATGTTGGGTCCAATCGTTTTCGATGGGCAGCAGTCGAAATTCTGGAAAATAGTTTTTTCGATCCTTAAAACTCGACATGGAAAGTTCAAAGACAATAGATTCGTCATTTTGGATGGATAAGACTTGCTTCGCTACCCACTCCTTTCCATTAACCAATACCCGCCTCAGAGTCATTCGCCCTTTGCGCTGATCCAGCGATTCTAGGAAAGGTTTGGGGACGGATACGATCCCCAATTCGGAAAGACAAAAGATCGTATCACCTATGATTTCAATATCATTAACCTGCCATCGAGGGAGACCATAAGCTTCATAAACATTCTGTAGCTGGATTTCTTCAGGGGCATAAGGTGGATGAATAGCTAATAATTGCAACCCTTCAGCCGTCCCCAGCAAAACCCTTTGCTTGTCCAAGGGATAAAAAGTCCAAACATCTGATTTTTCTAAATGGGCTAATCGACTAATGCTATTATTGACGGAATCCCAATAATGTAGATGATCATCATAAGAGGTCAGCAATTGATGAGGTCCTAATTGGAACAAATGTTTGAGGCCGCGATCAGCGGGAATTTGCTCCTTGATCGCAATATTTTTTTGCTCGCGATCCAGTTGTATTTTGACCAAACCAGAAACAGTGGTCAACCAAAAGTTGTCCGTATGCTTTACTGGTGTAATTTGATTGATACGGGAGATATTTTCCTGATCAATTAAGACGAGTGGCTGACCTTGTTGTTGGTACCAGAATAAGCTACCATAATTGGTGACTAAGAAATCGTTTTGTTTAGTACAGAGTCGTCGAATGCCATTTGATAATTGATGTAATGGTTTGATGTTTTGTTGGTCCCAGTCCACCAGTCCATAAAAACCATTTGAATTGGTATAGTCAACGCTGATATAACTGGCTTGCTGAGGCCCCATCTGATGTAGCTGGCATCCGTTGATCTTTTTTTGGGGCTTAAAGGGTGTACCAATACCTTTGTAGGTAAATAGGGCTAATTGATCGCTAATACCTGCTAGTTGCCCCTGATAGTTGCTGATATTGATGACTTTTGATACACCAGAAGGATCAATATTTTTGTAGGTAATATCCATACAAGGGATATAAATCAAGCCATTATTTTCGGTGCCTAACCAAAAGCCTCCTTCAAAATCCTTGATCACGGCATGGATATCGTATTGTGGAAAGAGCCTGGCTTTGATCTGATGTTGCTGGATTTTATAAACACCATTTCCTACTGTGCCCAGCCAAAGTGTGGTATCATTTTCAAAAAACAGGCTATTGGATATTCTTTCTTCGACATACCATTTTTCGTACTGCTCATTCATCATTAAGTACAAATTGCCCTGATGAGCAATGGCGAAAGACTGATTGGTATTGGCCTCATAGGAAGGTAAACCACTAATTTCTTGACCTGAAATACCATATGGCCGATCAAAGAAGTGGATAATCACATTTTCTTTTGCACGGGTAAAGCCCAGGAGATTACCTTGAAAAGTAGTAAAAAATCCGCTTGCTTGACCTTCCTCTGCCATTCGCTCCAGCTCCCCACCCTGAATCTTGAAGAGGCCCTGATTACTACTCAGGTAAATTTTTTCCGAGCTTTCAGCTATCAGGTCAGAGGGAACGAGGTTCCAGGGAGAGTGGTCGCGAAAATAGGTATTGACGGGATGTGGGAAGGCCTTTCCATTATTAATGGTATAAATATTTCCACCAAGTGTCGTGAACCAAATCGTACCATCTGTAGCTTCACAAATCTTAGCGACGAAGGATTCATTAACCTGACTAAAATCGACGGTCTTGATTTGCTGCCCATCAAAAGTATTCAGCCCATTTTGGGTGCCAATCCAAAGGAGTCCCCTTGAATCATTAAAGAGATCAGTGATGAAATTAGAATTGAGGCCATCTTTTACGGTGAAGGTAAAGTGAACGGGATGCAGATAGGGGAGCGTATCTGAAGCGATTGCGCGGCAAAGGAAAGAGACGAGAAACAGGGAAGCCAATAGCCACCTCATAGGGTTTTCGTTTAATATGCTTCCATATTAAACTTAAAAAACCTTGCATCCAAGGCTGGATACAAGGTTTTTAGGATTAGATCGGCTAATCGACTAGTAGCGAATACCCAAAGCTTTGAGTGTTTCCATATCCAATTGACCTACAGGCAGGCTATTGTCTTTCTGGAATTTAGTCAAAGCAGCCTTGGTGCGAGAACCGAGGATGTTATCGGTTGGACCTGGGTCATAACCGCGCTCCTTCA
>JBCBDH010000256.1:0-8254 GCA_038529855.1 Bacteroidota bacterium
TCATTATTGGTGCAGCCGCCCTGAAAAGTATGGTAAAGCCCAAGGTAGTGTCCCATCTCGTGTACTTGTACCCCTGATGGCGATCGAGTTTGTGATACCCCACCTGATCAATCGACAGCTGTAGTGCCTTGTGGTAGCTCTGCTAATAGCTGTACGACAGATACCAACTCAGGGTTTAGCAGCGACCAAGAAGATATGTATTGGAATTATATGGACTATGGCGATTTTGATTGTTACGCTGCCTTCACAGCTGGTCAGAGCGATCGAATGCATTTTTTTATTGATGGAACACGTCGCAGCTTGTTGGATTCCAAGGGCTGTCTCAATCCTTGTAGCTCCTCCATCACCGCAGGTTTTACGGCAAGTACTTTGGTCGTGAATTTGGGTGGAACCGTGAATTTTACCAATACGACTAATGGCGCTAGTTCCTATGAATGGTTGATTGATGGGACGCCCTTTGCGACCAGTACCAATGCCAGCTACACTTTTAATACGGAAGGCCTCTTTGATATTAGTCTGGTGGCCAATAATAGTGACCCAAATTGTCGAGAAGTCTATACTTTGTCCATTGAGGTGATCTGTCCAGTCGTAGCGAGCTTTGTAAGCAGTAGCACACTTGTTGCTCCAGGAACGGTTGTCTTCTTTAATAGTACTTCGAGTAATGCCACACAATTTACCTGGCTATTGGATGGGCTGCCCGTTGGAAATGCCAACAGCTTAAATTATACCTTTAGTAGCCTTGGCAATTACGATATTCAATTGATTGCAGGTAATGGGCTTTGTCAGGACACCTCCGCTCTAAGCGTCATCACAGTAGCTGATGGGGGACTTTCCCAAACTGGACTTCCCGTCTGGCCCATGACTTCTTCCAATGATCCCACCATACATTCAATTGACTGGCGAGACGACCCACCCATTGTCGATGTCATTGCCAATAATGGCGCCCTAAATGCTGGACAGACTGGAGCTGCCTTTGATGCTTGCGGCAATTTGGTTTTTTATGCCATTCATACGGGAAGTAGCGACCCCAATCATCTATACCTCTACCAACCCAATGGCGATCAATTACTCAGTCATTCCACAGCCAATGGCCCAGGCTTTAATGCCGTTCGAGGAGGCCATGAGATCCAGGTGATTCGCGTACCTGAAACCATCAATGAATGGTTCATCATCTACAATAAATGGAGTAGCGATTTTGGCTCGCCCATTAATAATGCTGCCTATAACCTCGCCCATCAACTCTACGCCAGAGTACGCTATGAAAATGAAACACTGACGGTTCTCCAAAGAGATGTAACTTTGACTGATAATGCAGGAATCGCTCATCGCTATAACGACGGCAAAGCCGTCTCTCGAACCGTAAATGGCGATCTAAATCGACACTACCTCTACGCCTGCCGCCGCATAGCCAATAATGGTAATCTATCCATTGATCGATTCATCATCAGCAATTCAGGGATTAGCTTTGACGCTAATACTGGAACCGTTGCTGCAGGCTGGTGGTCGCTTACTGGTGCTGGTTCGCCTATGGAATTGAGCCCAACAGAAGATAAGATTGCCATCATCAATCGCAACCAAAGCGCCAATTACGCTGACGTTGTCGTATTTGATGCACAAGACTTCAATAATAGCAATATAGAAATCATCCGCGATGGCAGTCTACAGCTTGTTCCAGATGGAACCAGCAATGACCTTTCTAGTGAACTGCCCTATTCAGCGCCTATACAAACGGTAGCTAGCGACCCCAATTTGAATCTTCGCTTCCTCCGCAATTTCGAACGCAAAATCAATGGCCTCGAATTTAGTCCCAATGGTCGTTTTCTCTACCTCATAGGAGGAGGCTTTGTAGCGGGCTCTACCAGTAATCTTACTTATTTAGCACAAATTGATTTGGAGACCAATCCCCTGGAAGTTCGCCTCCAAATCCAATGGCCACCTTTTGGCAATTACAACAACAACACAGGAGGTGGTTGTACCTATAATTCGTCTGGCTGCTTAGAAAATTACAATAGCATCAGCTATATCGAATCCAGCTTTGATGGTAAGCTCTACTTTACCAAACGGACCGATAATATCCTCTATGTTATTCCTGACCCCAATAACATCATGCCCCAAAATCTAGTCCCTTCTGATGTCGATCTATCTACGCCACAATATCCCAATATCATCATGGCTGGTGCTGGTCTTCCCGTCCCTGATCAAATTGATGGTTTTAATTATTTAAACTTTACGCATCAAGAAGTGGCCTTTGTCGTCAACAAAGAAGATTGTGAAGGCCAATGCGATCAGCCCTATGAAATTCAGCTTTTTCATAATGGCCAATTAACACAAACTTTCGAAGCAATAAAATGTCCAGACACCTTGCGCTTCTGTGCAGATACCAGTTGGGTCTACGATATTTTTGAACCTGGCTTGGGCATCACTTATAATGGTGCTATCGATCATGGCGAAGTGATTTATCCCGACCAACGCGATCGTTTTGACTTTGTCGACCTGCAAGCCTGTACAGAAATATGTGGCAATGGCATAGACGATGATAATGATGGCTTAATAGATTGTGATGATCCAGATATTGACGATCCCTGTTGCTGTGATGATCCCCCCACGCTTGAATTAGGCCCTGATGTCGTCATGTGTGATAATGGTATTGTTTATTTGGATGCAGGAGACGATTTTGTGAGCTACCGCTGGCAAGATGGGTCCATAGAAAAGGATTATACGGCTTGGAATCCAGGTACCTATTGGGTGGAGGTGAGCGACACTTGTGGAGGGATTCAGCGCGATACTGTCTCCATTATTGTCGATCCAATTAGTGTGCTGGATATTGGGCCTGACGAACAAATCTGCCAGGGTGGAACCATCAATTTATTTGCTGATGGTTTTGATCAATACCAGTGGACGCCTTCAGATTATTTGACCTGCGATACTTGTAGCTTAGTGACGATTAGCCCTGACAGTACCATTACTTATGTCTTGGTAGCTAGTACAGATTTGGGTTGTATCAGCGTAGACAGCATCACGATTGAAGTGGTAGATGCTTTATTGGAAATCATTGACAGTAGCTATTTATGCCCAGGAGCCAGCACACAAGTCTTTGGGCAGACCGTGACAACGCCAGGCATCTATACCCAATATGTAACGACGATTGGGCTTTGCGATTCCTTGATTGGCATTGAGGTATTGGCAACAGATACGACCTTGGTCTTTGAGGAAATCGAGCTTTGTGATGGGGATAGTATTGAGCTTTTTGGCAGCTTGATGGTGAATGCAGCAGGAGAATATTTTCAGGTCTTTACGGGAGAAAATGGTTGTGACTCCACGCAGGTCTATGAGGTAGCGCTGGTAGTCGTAGACGATGTTTTTGAAACGCAAAGTATTTGTCAAGGAGATAGTATTCAGCTATTTGGGCAATGGGTAGCTAACGCTGGAGATTATTCGCAGATTTTCACGGGGCTAAATGGCTGTGAGTTTTTGAATACCATTAGCTTGAGTGTTTTGGATACTTCCTTTAGTACGGAGGTATTGAGCATTTGCGAAAATGAAAGCATTCTCATCTTTGGCCAGATGGAAAGCGATGCGGGTTTTTACAGTCAGACCTTTAGTAATGTACTAGGTTGTGATTCTACTCATCAAATTGAACTACAGGTTTTGGATACGGTTTTGGTGTATGAGGAGCGAATCATTTGCGATGGGGACAGCTCGATTATTTTTGGTCAGCCCATCACCAGTTCAGGCATTTACACCCAAAGCTTTTTGACGGCCAATGGATGTGATTCTACCAATGCCATCTCTTTGCTTGTACTCGATGCATTAGAAGTGGAAGCAGAAGTGGAGCCCACTTGTCCAAATGACAGCACGGGTTCTATTTCCCTGTTAGCCAATGGCGGACTGCCCCCCTACCAAATCCAATGGGGACATACCAGTGAGGATGCCTATTTTGTGGACCAGTTGCCAACAGGCAGCTACAGCCTAGCGCTTATTGATGCCAATGGTTGTGAATACAGCGCTCTCGTCGAAGTACCTAGCGCTCCCAACCCAACACTTAGTTGGATCATTGACCCAGTCACTTGTTTTGGGGCAGATGATGGTGGACTAGTAATCGAGGCTATTAGCTCAGATTTAACTTACAGTTGGGATGGCGAAAATTTTGTTAGCAATACCAGCTTTGTCAATATCCCAGCAGGCGAACACCTGCTGACCATTCAAGACGAGTTTGGCTGTTTGTACGAAGAGCGTATTCTGATACCTGAACCACCGCTGCTATTGGCCGTTTTGCCTGAACAGCTTGAGTTGATTTTGGGCGAGGAATTGGTGCTGCTACCCAATGTCAATACCAATGCACCATTGACCTATGCTTGGTCGCCAGAAGAGGGTTTGAGCTGTAGCGATTGCCCAGCGCCTGTGGCAAGTCCTCATCGCAGTACGACCTATACCCTTGTCGTAACGGATGAAGCGGGTTGTACGGCTGAGGCGCAAGTGCGAATCAATGTGAGTCAGCTACGACGCGTTTTTATTCCCAATGTTTTTAGCCCCAATGGGGATGGTTTGAATGAGCGTTTTACCGTATTCAGTGATGAGAGTGTAGCGAGTATTCCACAGTTTTTAGTCTTTGATCGATGGGGAGAATTGGTGTATGAGGGAGTGGAGGTACAGCCCAATAATCTGACACAGGGCTGGAACGGTACCTTTAGGGGAGAAGAGATGGACCCTGGTATTTTTGTCTATATGATTAAGGTAGCCTTTGTGGATGGACACCAGGAGGTTTACAGCGGAGATGTGGCTTTGGTGCGTTAATCTACTCCACGATTTGCCGCAACCTATCGCGATAACTTCTTCCAACTTGCAAAACACTTCCATTGCGCATGACGAGGCGATTGCCCTCAAGGTAGTGAATTTGACTTTTATTGACGATAAAGGATTTGTGGATGCGGATAAAGCGATTGGTGGGCAGTTGGTCTGCAAAACTTTGCAGGGTACGCGCCGTTAGGTGGAAGCGCTTGGCCAGCCAGACTTTGACATAATTCCCTTGTCCTTCCAAATAGTGGATGTCAGCGATATGGAGTTGGATGTGTCTTTTATCAGATTTGATAAAAAGTTGTTGGGAGGGATTTTGGGTGCTTTCAGCTGTTGGCGGAGTGGGGCTTTTTCCTTGGGATTGGTACAGCGATTTGGCCTTTCGCACAGCTTTGAGAAAACGATCGAAGCGAAAGGGTTTGAGCAAATAATCACAAACATCCAATTCAAAACCCTCCAAGGCAAATTCCTGATGGGCAGAAGTAATGATGACCAGCGGTTTTTGATCGAGTAGGCGAAGAAAGTCCAGGCCCCGCAATTTGGGCATTTGAATATCCAAAAAAAGCAAATCCACTTCTTGCTGATGAAGAAAGTCCAGGGCTTCTGTAGCCAAATAGCATTGCCCAACAATCTCTAAATCTTTGACATCCTTAGCAAAGTTCAGGATAATCTTATGGGCCAAGGGCTCATCGTCAATAATCAATGCTTTTAAGCGGGCAGGTTCCATAATTCAAGTTTGGCCATAAAAGTTTGGTCTTGGAATTGGGTATTCAGGTGATGACTATCTGGAAAACGCAGGCTCAACCTTCTGCGCAAATTGGCCAAGCCTATCCCCTGCTTTTTGGGAAGGGGTGATTCAAAAGAATTGCGGCATTCAACATGTACTTCCCTTTCTTTACTACTAATGCGGATGTGTAAAAAACAATTTTCCTCTGCGGGTTCTACGCCGTGTTTAAAAGCATTTTCCACCAAAATAATCAATAATAAAGGAGGGATTTTGACCGCGGGGTTCTGTAAGGTTTCTTCCCATTTCAACTCCAGCTTTTTGTGTAATCGTATTTGCTGTAATTCAATATAATCTTTAATGTATTGCAATTCCTCTTTCAAACTCACTTCCTTTTCTGATCCTTTGTAGATCACATAACGCATCAAGTCAGAGAGCTTTAAAATAACTTCAGGGCTTTGATCAGATTTCTCTAAACTCAGCGAATACAAATTATTCAAGGTATTGAAAAAGAAATGCGGATTGATTTGCTGTTTGAGCAAATGCAACTCCTGGCTAACCTGCTGTTTTTCCAATTGCGTAATCGCCTGATTTTGCTGAAACCAATTCAGTGCAATAATCATGGGCAAACTGCAAACCATCACGATAAAAGGAATCAAAGCATTCTCCTCTGAAAAGACCCTCAAACTGCCATTGGGCATGAGCGAAGGGACACTTTGCGTCAAAGGCAACATCACCACCAACTGACTCAAAAGCGGAAAAAATAAAGCAATACTCCCCAAAGCGCCAATCGCATAAACCAATATTCCCCGCTTTTTGAGTAAGTAGGGAATCAATAAACGATCATTCAATAAATAAAAAAAATACAAGGTCAGACACAAGAGAAAATACTGTACCGCAAATAAAATTAAAGACACAAAATTCAATAAAACATCTGGTAAATCAATTGAAAGCGGCAGCAATTCCCTATTGTAAAAATCATCGAGATTAGACACGGTCATCATGCCAAACAATAGCGATACCAAAGCTAAAACTATCAGTAAGGCTCCATCAAATCCAAAGCGAAAAAACGGTCGCCTCAGGATATTAGACTGTTGCCAATAGCGGTTCGCCTCCAAACCCACATCCAATAATGCCAATCCCAAACTCAAAGCCATCAAATAATCTTCAAGCTGAAAATACCACAAATAATCAGCCCACTGCCGCTGTACCAAGCAAGCTGCCAGCCCAGCATAAACCACAAAAACCACCAGCCATATTCCCATATATGCACCAAGCGCAAAACGAGCTTTGAATACTTTCCTAAAATGAGCCCACAACCAAAGTGGGGCATATAGCACCAGCAAGAGCCCCAAACAAACACTAAAATATTCCCATCCTGGCAACGGTCCATGCACCGTACGCTCCCCAGCCAAAATCAGAAATACCGCCCAATACAACCAACTGTCCTGACTTTGAAGATACGCACCAATGGTTTTGAATAAGGTCTTCATAATTGTAAAGAAGCGAATTTTCCATCTAGTCTTCAAATTATCAGGACCAAGCGCAAGATTTTCGTGATAAGCTGAAAAATGTCGATGACCAAGCGAAATCTGCACTTGACCACGCTCTTATTACCACGCATCATTTTTTGTTGGATCGCAGCTTTTCCCCTGCTTAATTTACCAGCAAAATCAACGAACATGAATCAATTAAATATCCTGGGCATCTCCAAAACCTATCCCAATGGCATCAAAGCCCTCAACCAAATTTCGCTGACTTTACACAATGGTATCTTTGGCCTATTGGGCCCTAATGGCGCTGGTAAATCCAGCCTAATGCGAAGCATCGCTACCTTGCAAAGCCCTGATAATGGACAAATCCAATTCAATGGAACCAACATCCTTCAAAAGCCCCAATTTATACGCCAGCAATTGGGCTATCTACCTCAAGATTTTGGCGTCTACCCTGGCATCTCCGCTTATCGATTATTAGATCACCTCGCCCTGCTCAAGGGCCTGACTGATAAGCAAAGTCGCCAAACACAAATCGAAGCCCTCCTCCACAAGACCAATCTACACACCCGTCGTCGCCAGGCCGTCAGCACCTTCTCTGGAGGGATGCGCCAGCGCTTTGGCATTGCCCAGGCCCTACTCGGCAATCCCCAATTGATCATCGTAGACGAACCCACCGCTGGCCTTGATCCAGAGGAACGCCATCGTTTTTTGGACCTGCTTTGCGAGGTGGGCGAAGAGCGAATCGTACTCCTCTCTACGCATATTGTAGAGGATGTGAGAGACCGCTGCCAAAGGCTGGCCATCATGCATCAGGGCAAACTCGTGCGACAAGGTATCCCCCAGGAACTGATCGCTGAACTGTCTGGACAAGTTTGGGAAGGACAGATGGACAAGGAGACGCCTATTGAATCCAGTGAAAAAACTCGTTTGCTTTCCGCTCGCCTAATTGCTGGAAAACGCAGGGTCCGCTTTTGGTCGACCCATTCCCCAGGTGCCAACTTCACCAAGGTTCAGCCACAATTAGAAGATGTTTATTTCGCCACCTTTTTCAACTAATCCACCATGTTTTTATCCCTGCTCTATTTTGAATGGCGTTTTCATACTCGTCATCTTTCTTTTCTCGCTTTTGCCCTGGGCTTTTTTCTATTGGGTTTTCTCTTATCCACCTCCATGCTGGAAGCCGCTACCGTTTATTTGAATGCGCCTTACAGTATTGCGAAGACGACGGGTTTACTTTCTT
>JBCBDH010000257.1:0-8252 GCA_038529855.1 Bacteroidota bacterium
ACCAAACCTTTGGCCAAGCGTCTGGCTACTGAGGCACCATACAACAACTCACAAAGATAAAGCGAAGCTTCAAAAGACTTGGCTCCTCCCGCAGAGGTAATGTACTTACCATCATGCACAAATAAGACGTTTGGCCAAAGGTTTGGTTATTGATTGGGATTTGGCGGAGGTTCCACATCTTATAGTGGTAGAGTGATGAAGATCGCCTGGAATCGCCAATCTTTGTTTGCTATACTGCTGTTTTTGGCTGCCATTTACTTTCCCTTATTTCTGCACCTCGACAATTTGGGTTTGTATCGTTGGGACGAAAGTCGCAATGCGGTGCATGCTTTTGAAATGAGCCAAAATGGCGATTTGATTATCCGTTATTTTTTATCTGAACCAGAGGTGTGGGAAACCAAGCCCCCTCTGCTGACCTGGCTACAAGCCTTTTTTATGCGGCTATTGGGCTATAATGAATTAGCCGTCCGTCTCCCCTCAGCACTCGCAGGGCTCGCTACCCTGCTTTTGATCTTGCGATTCTTCTACAAAGAATTCAAACAACTAAGCGCAGGTATCTTTTCTGGTCTAGCCTTGGTCTGCTCCTCTGGCTATATCAGTGTACACATCACCCGAACGGGTGATCACGATTCGCTCCTGATTTTTTTTCTGATGCTGGGCCTGATCCATTTTTATTATTACCTCAAAGATGGAGAGCGAGCGCCTAAACACCTGGCGCTATGTGTGCTGGCCTTGATTGGTGGGGTACTATCAAAGAGTATTACAGGACTATTTTTTCTTCCAGGGTTTTTAATCTATGCGCTTTTTCAGAAACAGGTGATCGCCATCTTGACCAGCCGTTCCTTTTATGTGGGATTGGCAGGTTTCCTATTGGCAGTAGGGGGCTATTATTTGGCTAGAGAATGGCGGCAGCCAGGCTATTTGGAAGTCGTTTGGGGCAATGAATTATTTCCGCGCTACGCCAACACGGCGGCTGGCCATGATTATAATAAAGCACCGCGGTCCTTTTATTATCTACGTCTACTGGCAGAAGATCAGTTCCGTCATTTCTTGATTTGGATTCCACTTTGTTGTTTGCTCTTGTTTTGGCAGCGGGATACTTATCTGCGACAGTTTACGGGTTTGGTGCTGGCTTGTCTTGGTACTTTTTTGTTAATTGTTTCTGGAGGGACGACCAATACCTGGTATGTGGCACCAGCGCTCCCTCCGCTCGCCCTCTTATTTGGTATGGGCTTGGCCTTGGTATATGAAATACTGCTGGAAAAACTAGCTATCCAAGGACTATGGAAAAAGTATTTATTCAGCGGCGTATTTGTCTTGAGCGTCTTTGCTTGGCCCTACAAAAGCCTGATGGAAACCCAGGTTTACAATCCTAAATACAAAGATCGCATTACCCAATATGGTCAATTTATGGCGCATCTGCGGATCACTCGCCCTGAACTGCGCCAGTACTTTTTGTACTATGGTTGTAGAAATGCCCACACCCTATTTTATTGGCAAGTCTACACCAAAATCTATGGCTACCAAATTTCAGCCTGTGATACCTGTCAGCCATTGGCCCAATGCGAGAAAAAACCAAGCATTGGGACGCAAGTAGTCATTTGTAATCCTAAGATTCTAGAGAAATTCCAAAAGGACTATTCTTATCAGATTTTAGATCGCCATTTGGGTTGTTGGCTGCTTCAAGTGGTGGAGAAGCAAGACGAGGACTTATCACAAATTGAATAAATCATACGTTATCCTAACAGAAAAACGACCTGGGCATTCGTTCACCAAACCTACCATTGCTATGAAAAAGATGCATTTAGTCCTTTGCTGGCTATTGATGATCCCTCTTTTATCTAAGGCTGATGAAGCCAAAGAACTACCTTCCACCATCAAATACGTCACCGTATTTCGCCAAGGGGCTCAAGTAAGTCGAGAGGCCAAAACCAATTTACCAGCTGGGCGGAGCGCAGTGAAATTCACGGGTATCTCCCCCAATATTGATCAACAAAGCATACAGGTCAAAGCTGATGGCAACTTCACCATCCTATCCGTCAATCCCCAAACCAATTACTTCGAAGCGCCAGAAAAAACCGATGAAATTGATCAGCTTGAAAAGGAACGAGCGGCCCTAAAAGAAGAAAGCCAACGAGAAGAGGCCATGCTAAAAGTCTTGCAGGAAGAAGAGGCGTTTATCCTCGCCAATCAGTCCATCAGAGGCAATACCCATGGCGTCAATCCTGATCAACTCAAAACGATTGCCGATTTCTATCGCAGCAGATTCACAGAAATCAAGCTCAAAAGATTAGCAATCAATAAAGCGATCCGCACCTTTAAGGAGCGCATCGCCAAAATCAATCGACAATTGCAAGAACTCAATGCCCAATTGGGTAGCTACACGAGCGAAGTAGTTGTGGAAATTGATGCCAAGACAGCTACAGCAGCGCAGTTTGTCTTAAGCTATATCGTCCGCAATGCAGGTTGGTTTCCCAACTACGATATTCGAGTCAAAGATGTCAAAAGTCCCATCCTTTTAGACTACAAAGCCAATGTTTATCAAACCAGTGGAGAGGACTGGAACAAGGTCAAACTCCGTCTTTCGACAGGCGACCCTAGCCAAAGTGGCACCAAACCCGAACTCCAACCTTGGTATGTAAGTTTTTATACCTATGCTGCTCAGTATGCGGACGATGAATACCGAGTAGGGGCCGTACAAAGCTCCGTAATAACGGGCGGCTCCATTATATCTGGTACTGTAACTGATGAATATGGCGAACCACTTATTGGTGCAAATGTGATCGTAGAAGGCACAAGTACGGGAAGCGTCACTGACCTCGAAGGCCGCTATACCCTCCAATTGCCCTATGGCCAGAGTAATTATCGACTGATCTTTTCTTACACAGGCTACAGCAATATCAGCGTTCCCGCTTCTCCAGGGACCATGAATGTGGTCATGCAAGAGGGAGCTTTACTAGAAGAAGTAGTTGTCAGGAGCTCTGGAGCAAATAAAATACGCCGTAAATTAAAGGAACGCAAAGAACGCAAAAAGACCCAAGCTGCTACCATTCCTGTACCTGTCGAAACCGTTCAAAATACCACCACTTTTGAATTCAAAATCAATACGCCCTACACCATCCCTACTGATGGTAAAAAGCGGACCGTCAATGTCCAGCAACACGATGTTCCAGCCTATTACGAATACTACTGCATACCTAAATTGGACTTAGATGCCTTTTTAACTGCGCGGGTCACTGATTGGGAGGACTATCAATTGCTCAGTGGAGAGGCTAACCTCTTTTTTGAGGGGACCTTTATTGGCAAGTCGCTTTTAGATGTCGATCAGCTTTCTGACACCTTACTGCTTTCCTTGGGTAGAGATAAAAATATTGTCATTCAAAGAAAAAAGCAGAAAGAATTTTCTAAGCAACAATTAATTGGCAATAAGAAGACCGACACCAGAGCCTGGGAAATCGAGATTCGAAACAAGAAAAAACAAGCTGTTAACCTGATCATCGAAGACCAAATCCCGATTCCCTCCAATGATAAAATAGAGATCAAACACGAGATCAAAAATGGGGGAATACTCGACAAGAACAAGGGTTTGATCAAGTGGCGGCGAGAGCTAGGCCCAGGGCAGCAAGAGAAATTGTATTTCCGCTACGAGGTCAAATATCCAAAGAAAGAACAAATTAGTTTAGAATAATCAACTCTTTAGGCGAAAGCCCACGCCGTGGATATTTTCGATGCGGAGGGCTTCGTCTTTTTTGAGGTACTTGCGCAAACGCGAGATGAATACATCCAGACTTCGCCCCATAAAGTAATCGTCTTCGCCCCATAGCGCTTTGAGAATATCAGAGCGCTTGAGGACTTCATTAGGATTTTCCGCGAAGAATTTCAGTAAATCTGCTTCCTTTTGGGTAAGGCTTTTGGCTTCGCCATCGAGATGTAGAGACAGGTTATTGTGATCAAAACGGTATTGGCCCAATTGAAACTCCTCTTGATCTTCCTTGACTGTTGTGATTTTGCTGCGACGTAAGAACACTTCGATCTTCAGGATCAACTCTTCAATACTAAAAGGCTTGGTGAGATAGTCGTCAGCGCCGAGCTTTAAGCCATTGATTTTATCTTCCTTAAGGGATTTGGCCGTAAGGAAGATGATGGGAATCTCCGTATTGACCGAGCGGATTTCGCGGGCCAGGCTAAAGCCATCTACCTCTGGGAGCATGACATCGAGGATACAAAGGTCAAAAGCAAAAAAATCGCGGCGAATGAGTTGCTGGGCTTTGCGACCGTCAGCGCAGTGCGTAATTTGATAGCCACTGAGCTCTAGATTATCGCGGGTGACAAAACTCAGGCTTTCGTCATCTTCTACGTATAGTAAATGTGCTTTCATTGCGGATTGGTTGAGGTCTTTAAACTGGAAAAGAGATTGCGCATCAGCTGAGCGAAGTTGGCTTTGGGTCTTTTGATCAATATAGAAATCTTCGTGCCCTGCTCTGGCTCACTATCGAGCTGAATCTTCCAATCATGGGCATCGCAAATGCTTTTGATGTAAAACAAGCCCAAACCAAAGCCTTTGACATTGTGGATATTCCCCGTAGAAACGCGGTAAAATTTCGTGAATACCTTGGCCTGCTGCTCCTTGGCAATGCCAATGCCTTGATCTTCAATCTGGAGTAGAATACCTCCTTGCTCATCCTGAGTACGGATGATAATATCAGGCGATTTTTTACAATATTTAATGGCATTATCCATCAAATTGTGGAGGATATTGGTGAGGTGGAGCGCGTCAGCGCGAATCAGCGGCTCGCTAGCGCGAAGATCGTATCGCAATCGGCCCCCTTCAAATTCGGCCACTTGCAACTCATTGCTGCGGATGGCCTGTACGAGCAATTGGTGCAAATCGACCTCTTCCAATTTAAGCTTAAAGCTATCTCGTTCTATTTTGGCCAATTGCAGCACTTTCTCTACTTGGTGATTAAGTCTTTGGTTTTGCTCTTTGATGATGGCGGCATAGCGCATTAAACGCGCATCCTCTTGGATTCGCTCATTATTGAGAAAAACATCTGCCGAAATCTTGATCGTAGAAATTGGTGTCTTAAACTCATGCGTCATATTATTGATAAAATCCTTCTGCAGCTCTGACAATCGCTTTTGCCGAAGAATGACGGACATGGAGTAGATAAAAAACAGAATAGCGATAAAGAGAATCACCGTGAAGACAATGGTCCGTGGCATTTCGCCCAGCAGATAGCTATTTCGATTGGGAAATTTGACCCCAAAATAGTAGGTAAACTCATCGTATTTGGGCAATTCGCCCAATACGACATTCTCTCTTTGGATATCGCCCATGGTGCAATAATTGCCATAGACCATATCATCGCTCGAACAATCGTATATGGCATATTCAAAATCAATTTCCAGGGCATGGTCGGCAAATTCTTTGAATAGATAGTATTCCAAAACCCCTGCATCAATCACATTATTGATATTGACAATGTAGTAGTTGGAAGCCTTTCTATTGACGAGATTTTGGGAGGGAAGGGGAATGCTGTCGTAATTGGCCAGATCTTTTGCAACCTGAAGCAGGGCGATATGAACTGTTTGTTGAAATTCCTGCTCTTTGAGGTCCCAATTTCGCATCACCCAATACGACTGTACGGCTATAATGCCAATAATGGCTACAGCTCCCAATATTACCACTCGCCTTATCGTACTGTTGGTCATTGAATTGGAACGTTTTTGATCGTCTCTTCTTCAAAAATAAGCCCTAAATCATACAAATAAAACTAGATTAACAGCTCATTAACAATGGTCTAGACGGATGTGAAGTAGGTCTTTCTATTCGTAGGACTTCTTTTTATAAACGCTTATCCAAGGGAATGTTGCCTATCGAATAAAGTTTTTAAAAGTTTAGAATTGCCCGTTGGATCAGTTATTTTTGCCCCCTATGTGGGGAAATTACAATATCCGCTTCGTTTATATCATACTATTTCTAGGCTTGCCCTGGCTATTGGCTGCCCAGCAGGCAGAGACCAATCCCTTCGAAATCAAATCGAGGCTCAAAAAGCAAGAAAGCCCAGTAGAAACCAAGGAAAGCGGGAATCCTTTTGAAATCAAGCGCCCTGAAAGCACGAGTACTGATTCTACGACCAGCCCAACTACAACAGCTAATCCCTTTGAAGTCAATCAAACCAGCCCAACTACCTCTTCGCCCCAGACAGAGGAAAGCAACCCATTTGAAGTAGGCGGTACCACAGCAGCTCCGCCTGCCCCACCCAGCAACCAGGAAAACCCTTTTGATCTAAAAAGCCCAGCAAGTCCAGTAGAGCCAGCGATAGCTCCTCCCCCTCCCACTGACTTGGGCAACAGCCCTATAAGTGACGAAGTGCTTCTCTTTGACGACAGCAATTTTATCTTTTGGCTCATCCTCTTTATGTTGTTTCTATTGACGCTACTGGTGAGTTTGTTCAGACAATACATCGCCAAAGCCTATCGCGCTTTTACCAATGACAACTTCCTCAAACTGATCCATAGAGAGCAGGGGCGGATTATTGATTGGCCCTATCTGAGCTTATACATTGGTTTTATCCTTAATGCGGGGATATTTGCCCTACTGGTTTGGAAGTATTATGGCCTAATTGGTGGCGGAAATATGATCTATTTATTCCGTTTTATCGCTGCTGTCGCCGCTATTTTCATCACAAAGCACCTTTTATTGGGAATTGTAGCTGGAGTTTTTCCCGTAGAGAAAGAGATTCGGCAATACAGTTTTATGATTGTCATCTTTAATATCGTTCTGGGTATCTTACTGGTTCCCATCAATATATCGCTGGCCTACGGCCCAGCGTCTTTGCATACCGTCGTCTTATATGGGGCCTTTCTAATCATTTTCCTGGTCTATTTATTCCGCGTTTTTAGGAGTCTTTTCCTGGCCAGCAGGTACATAGGTCTACATAAATTTCATTTTTTTATGTACCTTTGCACCGTTGAAATTGCCCCTGTTCTTGTTTTGACCAAATTCATCATGCTAGAGGCAGGAATTCAATAAAGACTTCATCACAAATCATTTTGAATGTCAACTAATGGTAAAGCTGTAGGGGAAAAATTTAAGAGAATTAAAAGTATCTTAGTTTCCCAACCAAAGCCAGAGCGTTCTCCATATTATGAGCTAGAGAAAAAGTACGACTTACAGATCGATTGGAGACCATTTATCCATGTAGAAGGTATATCGGCAAAAGAGTTCCGCAAGGCACGTACTAAACCTGATGAGTACTCAGCGATTATTTTTACAAGTAAGAATAGCGTAGATCATTTCTTCCGCGTCTGCGAGGAAATGCGAATCAAAATGTCACAGGATACCAAATACTTCTGCCTGACAGAAGCCATTTCGCACTACTTGCAAAAGTTTATCGTCTATCGCAAACGGAAAGTGTTTACTGGTAAACGCACTATTCTCGATCTGAAGCCAGCCCTCACGAAGCACAAGAACAAGGAAAAGTTCTTGCTTCCTTGTTCCAACTTGGGCAGTAAGCGAGTCTCTTCTTTCCTCACCGAAAACGAGTTCAACTGGAAAGATGCGATGATGTACAAAACGGTAAGTAGCGATCTCTCTGATTTGAGTGATGTCACCTATGATGTACTGGTGTTCTTTAGCCCGCTCGGTATCAAATCCTTGTATGAAAATTTTCCGGATTTTAAGCAGAACGAAACGCGTTTTGCCATTTTTGGAAATAGTACAAAGAAAGCGGTGCTTGATCATGGCCTGACCATCAACATCATGGTTCCCTCGCCAGAGGCTCCTTCAATGACTATGGCTTTGGAAAACTACCTGCAAATTTCGAATGCTGGCTAAAGTATTAGCCACTTCTTTTAATATTGGCCAAAAAGCCCTTTCAGAGACCAACTTCTGAAAGGGCTTTTTGCAGTCAACCTCTTTTCCTTCCATTTGTTAATATAATATGATAACAACTGATTTAATCCCACTACTCCAACGCCAATTAGATGCGCCACTACCCGGGCAGGAAGCCCACTACAAAATGGCCCATGCCATTCGTCGACAGACGCCCATCGCCCCAGCTGACGCCCGAATCGCCTGTGTTTTAAACTTGCTCTACCCCTTTGAAGATCAGCTACATATTGTGCTGATTCAACGTCGAGCTACCCATGCAGATGATCGACACAGTGGTCAGGTCAGTTTTCCTGTGCTTCGCGGATGGCCCCACTAGCCAGGCTTTTGTCCTCGGGTTCGTATCGGCCACCAGGAA
>JBCBDH010000258.1:0-8247 GCA_038529855.1 Bacteroidota bacterium
CCCCACCCCCCCACACCCCCCCCCCCCCCCCCCCCCCCCACCCCTGTTTTCACGCATAAGAGGGAATACGAGATTGCAGGTAGTGACTGGAGTTCAGACGTGTCTTTCCGATCTGTTTTAGCGCAGCCCGAACAGGCAATTGATGATTTGAAGATAACAACAGCAGCAGAAAAAACCGTTTTACTCGATACTTTTAATGCCACAGATTATCCCTATCCCCAGGAGCAGTCCGTCATTGATCTCTTTCAAAAACAGGTAAATCAAAGCCCCCATCAAACGGCCTTGATCTTTAGCGATCAAAAGATGAGCTATGGACAATTAGATGAGCTGTCTGATCGTTTGGCCGCTTATCTACAGCAAAGGGGAGTTGCAAAAGGAGATAAAGTAGGCATCTGTCTCGACCGCTCTTTTGAACTGATTATTGGCATACTGGGTATCCTAAAAACGGGAGCGGTTTATGTCCCCATTGATCCCCAATATCCCTTGGAGCGCATTGATTATATGATGCAAGATGCCCAAACCAACTGCATTATCAGTCAGTCCAATTACGAAAATAGCTTTGCGCAATTGGCTTGTCCGCTTTATTTGATGGATCGTTTGAATTGGTCAGCAACAGAAGCGATGGAAGCTCCCTGTCCCGCTCGCGCTGATGATCCAGTTTACATGATGTACACCTCTGGTTCCACAGGTCAGCCCAAAGGACTGGTCATTCAGCATCGCGCCATCGCCAGACTGATCTTTAATCCAGATTTGGATTTTCTTCACGATTCCGCCACGCTCTATCTCTACGCACCCGTCACCTTTGACGCCTCTACCTTTGAAATCTGGGGTGCCTTACTCACAGGTGGCCAGCTGGTTATTAGCGAACCAGGTTTGATAAGTTTAGAGGATATGGCTAGTAGTTTGAAGCAAAATAAAGTGAATGTCCTTTGGCTTACCGCTGGTTTATTCCACCTCGCCATAGATAGTCACATCGCGCTTTTTGATGGATTGGATTACATGCTATCTGGTGGAGACAGCATCAATTTACACAGTGTAGATAAGCTGCTCCAACACTACCCCAATTTGACCTTTATCAATGGCTATGGCCCTACAGAATCCACTACTTTTGCCCTGACTCGTCGAATAAAATCCGATCAAGTCCTCCAAAAAGGCATCAATAATATTGGTCGTCCTATTGGGAATACAAGGGCTTATATTTTGGATTGGGGAAGCGATACCCTATTGCCAATTGGCTGTCCAGGTGAGCTTTGTCTGTCTGGTCCTGGCTTGGCGATGGGCTATCACAAAAAGCCTGCATTAAGTGCAGAGAAATTTGTTGACAATCCTTACGGAGCGGGAGCGCACAGTCGCTTGTATCGCACGGGCGATATGGCCAGGTGGCTTGGCGATGGTCGTGTAGAGTTTTTGGGACGAAAGGATCATCAGGTGAAGATTAGGGGTTTTCGAATTGAGCTGGGCGAAATTGAGCATGCGATCAATAGCAGTTCGATGGTGCAGCAGAGCGTAGTGGTGGTTCATAAAGATCATCAGGGACAAAAACAATTATTGGCTTATGTCCTCCCTGATGCAGCTTATGAGCAATCAGCATTGCAAAACTACCTCAGCGATCAATTGCCCAAATACCAATTGCCTTCCATCATCATGGAATTGGATAGCTTTCCGCTAAATGCCAATGGCAAGGTGGACAGGAAACAATTACCTGAGCCAACGGGTCCAGCCCTTACTCAAAAGCAATACTTAGCACCACGCAATGAAGTAGAACGAGTGCTGGCAGCTATTTGGGGGGAGCTATTGGGACTGGAAACAGTTGGCATTAGAGATAATTTCTTTGAGCTAGGCGGTCATTCCCTACTCGCTACCCGCGTCGTCGCCTACATCAAACAAAGGCTCGATGTCAAACTCGCCATCCGCGATTTGTTTGCCCATCCAAGCATTGAAGCCCTAAGCGCTTTAATCGCTGATAAAGAGGAGGACCTTACCCAGATCGCCATTGTACCAAGGGATCCCATGTTGGAAAAAATCCCACTCTCCTATGCACAGGAGCGCCTATGGTTCTTGGATCAATTGAATGGCAGCATCCACTATCACATGCCTTATGTACAGTTCTGTGGGGAGCAATTGGAGGTTCCTGCGCTGTCCTATGCACTGAATAGCATCCTCAATCGCCATGAAGCGCTGCGCAGTGTGATTTACAAAGACAAAGGCAAGGCTTATCAGCGATTACTTCCCAAGGATACTTGGCAATTGGAGATAGCGGAGGCGAGCGCAAGGGAGCTGGAGGAGGAAGTAGCTAGAGCCATTAATCAGCCTTTTGACCTAGCCAAAGATCATCTTTTACGCGCCAAATTATTGCGACTCGAAAGAGGTTATTTACTGGTTTTGGTCATCCATCACATTGCTTCAGATGCCTGGTCTTTGGATGTCTTACTAAGCGAATTACAACATTTTTATACCGCCAAAAAAGAAAATCGAGCAGCAGAATTATCACCCTTATTTATCCAGTATCCTGACTATGCCCTTTGGCAAAGACAATACCTCAGCGGGGAAGTGCTTGATCAACAATTGCAGTATTGGGAACAGCAATTGGCTGGACTCAGTCCTTTGAATTTACCAACAGATTTTGTTCGCCCACCCATACAAAGCACCAAAGGTAGCACCTGGCGTTTTGAGATAGATGGCATCAGTACCAGCCTACTAAAGCAGATTTGCCAAAGCGAAAGTGTTACGTTGTTTATGCTTTTACTGAGTGGTTTTAAGGTATTGCTACATCGCTACAGCGGCCAAAGTGATATTTGTGTAGGTAGCCCAGTGGCCAATCGCCTGCAACCAGAGCTAGACCCCTTGATTGGCTTTTTTGTCAATACGCTGGCGCTGCGCAGCGATGTACAAGGCGATTTATCTTTCCGCCAATTATTGGCTCAGGTGAAGGAGACGACTTTAGCGGCCTATCAATATCAGGATACGCCTTTTGAGCAAGTCGTGGATCGCTTGGTCAAGGAGAGAGACCCTAGTCGAACGCCTTTGTTTCAAGTGCTATTTACCTTACAAAATGCCTCTCAGAAGGTCAATAATGAATTGTCGCAAGGTTTGTTGGGAGAAGGAATGGATCAGGGCAACTATGAAGCCAAACACGAGGTCGCCAAATTTGACCTTACCCTGGCAGCGATTGAGGCAGATGGTCTGCTGCGCTTCAATGTGGAATACTGTACAGACTTATTTACGGAAGACAGCATCCGTCGAATGAGTCAGCATTACTGTGAGTTATTGTCGAGCATTTGTCAATATCCTGATCAGCCCATTGCGGAGTTGAATATGTTGCCAGAAGCGGAGCGGCCCCGTTTAGCCAGTCTTTCAGAAAGTGCTTTGGCGGCTTATCCCAAGCAGGAAACCTTGGTGAGCTTATTGGAGACACAGGTGCGAGCGCATGCGGATCGCATCGCCCTTGTATACGAGGGGCAAAAATTGGATTATCGCAGTTTGGAGGAGAAGGCCAATCAATTGGCGCATTACTTGATCCAGAAAGGGGTGCCTACGAAAAGTTTGGTGGGGGTTTGTTTGGAGCGCTCTCCGCAAATGATTATTTCGCTATTGGCGGTGCTTAAATGTGGAGCGGCTTATGTTCCCATTGATCCTGATTATCCACAGGATAGGATTAATTATGTCATAGCGGATGCGCAGTTGACTTGCTTGATTACAGAGCGAGCGGTGAGCGAGCGGGTGGCGGCTGATGTACCCTCAATCTTACTAGATGAGGAGGAAGCCCTTATTGCCCAACAATCTGCTGAAGCACCGCAGATAGCAGTACAGCCCAATGATTTGGCTTATATTATTTATACCTCAGGCACCACTGGAAAGCCCAAAGGCGTGATGATAGAGCATCGAAATGTAGTACGACTTTTCTATAATGAGCACAACTTATTTGACTTTGGCCCAGCTGATGTATGGACGCTTTTCCACTCCTTCTGTTTTGATTTTTCCGTATGGGAAATTTATGGGGCCTTGCTCTTTGGTGGACAGTTGATCATTCTACCCAAAGCAATCACCAAAGATCCCTCGCAGTATTGTTCGCTTCTTCACGATGCGGGTGTGACAGTATTGAACCAAACGCCCAATGCTTTTTACAGCTTACAGGAATTCTATACGGAGCGTTATTCCACAAGCAGTATTCGCTATGTGATCTTTGGTGGGGAAGCCCTTAGTCCCAATAAGCTCCAAGGCTGGAAACAGGCTTATCCACATACGCGAATGATCAATATGTACGGCATCACAGAAACGACAGTTCATGTCACTTATAAAGAAATACAAGAAGAAGATATGACCAGGGGGATTTCCAATATTGGAAAGGCCATCCCTACCCTACAATGTTACATTTTGGATGAGGCCATGCAATTATTGCCACCTGGAATCAGTGGAGAGATTTATGTCAGTGGGCCAGGCTTAGCCAGGGGCTATTTACATCGTCCTGAACTAACGGCTGAGCGATTCGTAGACAATCCTTTTGCCAGCGATGAGCATGGCAAATTGTACAAAACAGGCGATTTGGCCAGATGGCTACCCAATGGAGAGATGGAGTATCTTGGCAGAAAAGACAATCAGGTTAAGATTAGGGGTTATCGAATTGAATTGGGGGAAGTGGAGCATGCTTTGAATACTTGTGAAAGCGTGAAGCAGGCTATTGTTCTGGTGAAGAAAGACGTGGGAGGGGTGAATAATTTGGTGGCTTATGTAGTCAGCGAAGGAGCGATGAATAAGGAGCAAATCCAAGCAGACCTGAGGGAAAAACTGCCTGAATACATGCGACCTCAGCTACTGGTAGAGATTGCTCAATTACCGCTAACGGTCAATGGCAAGGTGGATAAAAAGCAATTGCCTGATCCTTTTGCCCATGTTCAGCATGACAGGATTTTCCTTGCTCCGCAAAACAAAGCAGAGCAATTGATCAGAAGCATTTGGAGTGAAGTATTGGGTATCCCTGCGGATCGAATTAGCACGGATGACAACTTTTTTGAACTTGGTGGAAATTCCATCAGCTCGATCAAATTGATCTCCCGCTTGCAGGCCAACTTCCTCATTACCATCAATGATCTATTCTCCAACCCAAGCATTCGAGAATTGGCAGTCGTGGCGGAGTACGAGGACAATTACTTGAAGAATAAATTGGAGTCCTACTTGATTAAATTGAGGGCCAAGGATTTGATCGAACAGGTGGCTGGTAAGGAATTGGAGCGAGTGGAGCGAGAGAACAGGGAAAAGATCGAGCAGCAAAAACAGCCTTATCTAAAGGATTTGAAACAACTGTGGCAGCTCGATTTGAAGGAGAGACGATCCTATGATCATATTGTACTGAGTGGAGCAACGGGTTTTCTGGGTATTCACATTTTGCAGGAGTTGTTGAAAAATACCGCTTCCAATATTACCTTACTGGTAAGGGGAGATAATGACCAACATGCGGCCGAACGCCTCCATCAAAAATACCAATTCTACTTTGAGGAAGACCTCTCTGCTTTTGGCGATCGCATTCGCATCTATCGCGGCGATTTGGAGCGGGCTTATTTTGGATTGGAAAAATCCATCTATCTCGAATTAGCAGATCATGTAGATGCCTTTATCAACTCCGCAGCCAATGTCAAACACTATGGCCAATTGGATGCCTTTATCAAAGTCAATGCAGCATCCGTTGATCGAATATTGGAGTTCTGTGAATTGAGTCGTCCCAAGGTACTTCATCAAATCTCTACACCCAGTGTCAGCGGTATGCTGCCAGAGGAAGACGAGGAAGTGGTAGAAGAGCAAGAAGTCGATCTGCTTTTCCGCGAAAGCGATATAGATAAAGGACAGTTGAATACGAATTTCTACAGCCAAAGTAAGCTGGCTGCTGAGGTCAGAATTGATCAAGCTCGCCAAAGAGGAGTGGATGCCAATATCTATCGCGTGGGGAATTTATCCTATCACTCTGAGACTGGTAAATTCCAGGAGAACATCACGAATAATGCTTTCTACAATCAGATTCGAATGTACCTCAAGCTGGGCTATCTGCCACAAGACATGGGCGATTTTGAGGTCTCCAATATCGACCTGACGGCTGCTGCCTTTGTCCGATTATTTGATAAGGAAGCGCTGCTGAATCGAAACTTCCACCTGTTCAATCCGCACAGTGTAGATGTCAAAACCTTTACGCAATACCTGAATAACAAAAGCCTACTCGCCATGCTCGCCAAGCGATTTAGCTCGCGAAAATCAAAGTCTGGGGCAGACCTAAAATGCGTTAGCCTGACCCAATTCTTTGAACAACTACTCGCGCAATACGACGAATTAGAAGACCAAATCAATCGACTCTTCCTACAGTTTAATGTTTTTGACGAACAAGATATCGAAAAGAAATACTACCACATCTGCACAGAAGAGACCAATTATCTACTCGACAAGGTTGGCTTTAAATGGCCAAAGATTACTAGAAAAAGCGTCCAAAGGATGCTCCAATACGGAAAGAAAATTCAATTTTTTGAGTAAAGAATCGTCTTAAATTAACTATACATGGAAACCACCAATATTGCTTTAAGTACCAGGAAGGGCATTCCCCAATTTGCGGATGCTGACCTGCGACTGATTAGCCATATGAAAAGGCGAATCATCAATAAAGAACCCACTTTTTTATCATCGGTCAATCCCATTTTTCGGGAAACCGCCCAGGTGGCCTTTATGCTGAGCAGCCTCATTCATGGCATCAAAATAAAACCAGATGCGCCCTATCGCTCTTTTTTCTGCAACTCCCATTTGGAGGCCATTCATGGCGCCATAAAGATTGCCCGCCATTTTGTCTACAATAAAAAGGAGGAAGACAGCTCAGGACAGGTTTACTGTTATGACCCAGATCGCTATTATGTGCAGTACTTCAATCCCATGCAAAGTGAAGAGGAAGAACTGATCCCTGGAATTGCCTTTAGCGAAAAACGCGATCTCGAGCATTGGATCAAAAAGGATGGCAACTGTGTGGCCCTCATTGTCTCCCCTACTTATTTTGAGCAAGTCGAGCAAGAGCTGTCTGTCTTGAAAAAAAGGTGCGAGGAACAGGAAGTCTTATTGATTCTCGATCTGTCCAGAAGTAATTTGGAGCTAATCAGAAAATGGACAGCGAAGGGATACCTGAGTCATGGCGACATCATTTGTTGGGGGGAATCTCTGGCCAATAATCAGTTTCCTTTTGGCGCTTTTTCCACCAGACATGAGGTATATAGCCCTTGGAATAGTCTGAAAAATTGTCTCTTGCACAGCTCGACTTTTGGTGGAAATAATATGGCCCTATCCTTTGTCAAAGGAATTCTGATCGAGCAGTTTCCCTTTTTTGAAAGTGATCCAGCCTTTAGCCAGGTCATCAAAAAGGTGGAGGAGTCAGCGGCTTATAAAGTCAAGGTGTATAAAAACTATGTCAATGCCTATTCAGAAATCCTCTACCGCTCCGCCAAATTGGATGCAAATGTCGCTAGGGCCTATGGTGCCAAGCTATTTGTCGAAAATAAGCAGGGACAGCTATTGGAAAAACTTGACTGTGTAGGAGGAAGTGGCTGTAGTGCCCGTGGACACAATCCACAGGATATTGTACCAGAAGTACTAGAGCGCCATCGCCCCAATATCGACTATTGGTCTAAATTGGTGAAACAACTCCAACAGATTACGGGGCTAGACCGCCTTATGCCAGGTATTAGCGGAGCATCAGTGGTAGAAAAGGCCATGTGTATGGCTTTATTGGCCCAGCATCCAAGCAAAAAGCGCATCATTGTTTTTAATGGTAATTATGCTGGAAAGACTTTGGTGGCCATCAATGGGACGGATGGAGATCACAGCTATTTTGCACCGCTTTACGCGCATGTGGAGGTCTGCAATCCCTATCTACCCAATTCGCGGGCTTTGGTCCTAAAGGCCCTAAAGAAGGGAGATGTGGCTTTGATATGGTTTGAAAATGTTCAAGGGGGCAGTCTTTTGTCTATTCCTCCAGATATTATTTCCTTGATCAAAAAATACCAGCCTATTTACAATTTCTACGTTGGCATCGACGAAATTTTGAACGGCGTTTATCGAACGGGAGAATTTGTGAGCTTTGCGAATCAGGATATTCAACCCAATTTGATCACCTTTTCCAAGGCCCTAAGTGATATGGTACATCCAATGGCAGTGGCCATTATGAGTGAAGAGGTTTATCAAATTGGGTTGAATATCCTGATTCGCAAAGCTCACAAATTCTCCCGT
>JBCBDH010000259.1:0-1365 GCA_038529855.1 Bacteroidota bacterium
AGGAAGCGTCTGGAACACCATGCCCGCCCATGAAGTGCATGACGCCTTGGTTTTTGGGGACGTCAAAATATAGGTAGACTTCACTGCGGCGATCATGCGTATGGGCGGGCATGGTGTTCCAGACGCTTCCTTCTTGTAGGACAGTCAGGCCCATCACGACTTGGCAGCTTTGGATGCCTTCCTGGTGAATGTATTTGTAGATCGTTCGATGGTTGGAGGTTTTGCTGGAACCTAGGGTGACGGGTAGGGCTTGCTTTTTGGTGTATAAGGTAGTGGGGTGGCTTTGGTGGGCAGGGGCAGAGAAGAGGAAATATTGGGCAGGCGTTTTTTTGCTATTGGATTTGAAGGATACATTTTTGGTGCCTTTTCCCAGATAGAGGCAGCTTAGCTTATTTAGGGTATAGGTTTTACCATCCGCGGTGATGCTGCCTTTTCCACCAATATTGATGATGCCTAGCTCTCTTCTTTCCAGGAAAAATTTACTTTTTAGTTCCTCATAGCTGGATAGTTTGATGGACTTTCCTGAGGGGATTATTCCTCCAATGACCATTCGATCATAGTGGCTGTAGAGGAAGGTGGCTTTGCCGCTGGTGAATAGTTTTTCGACTAGAAAATTGCTGCGGAGTTCCGTGGTGTTCATGCTTTCTACTTCTCTGGGAGAGGATTCGTATCGTTGTTCCATGCTATTATTTTATGGTCAGTGAAAATAGGTTATCTCAATTTTTGAGTTTAGGTTTTTTATGACTTATCTGCCCATCCATCCGCCGTCAACGACTAGTATCTCGCCGCTTACGTAATTGGCCGCGTCAGAGGCTAAGAATACGGCAGGGCCTTTGAAATCGTCAGGGTGCCCCCATCTTTTGGTAGGTATCCTGGCGAGTATGGCTTGATTGCGTTCTGGTTTGTCTTGTAGGGCTTGGGTATTGTCTGTTGCGATGTAGCCAGGGGCGATGGCATTGACGCAAACGCCTTGGCTGGCCCATTCATTGGATAGCGCTTTGACCAGGCTGCCAATGGCTCCTTTACTCGCCGCATAGCCAGGAACCGTTATCCCGCCTTGGAAGGTGAGCAAAGAGGCAATGAAGATGATCTTTCCTTGGCCTTTTTCCAACATGGACTTTCCAATTTCTCTGGCCAATACAAATTGAGCATTTAGGTTGACTTCAATGACTTTATCCCAATAGTCATCAGGGTGTTGGGCAGCGGGGGCTCGTAGGATGGTGCCCGCATTATTGACTAAGATGTCAATAGCAGGGAGGCCGTCCTTATTCATTTTTTCTAAAAAACGGTAGATAGATGTTCGATCAGAAAAATCAGCTTGGTAGGCTTTGAATGTTTGGCCCAGTGCATGTACCTCTTTTTCCG
>JBCBDH010000259.1:1375-8213 GCA_038529855.1 Bacteroidota bacterium
CCGTTTCACTTCCTGACAATTTAATCGTGGCGGAAACACCAATGATATTTGCTCCAGCCTCTGCCAATCCCAAAGCAATGCCCTTTCCAATTCCTCTATTGCATCCCGTAACGAGGGCAGTCTTTCCACTTAAATCAAATGCGTTTAATATACTCATGTTTGATGGTTGTTTTGACAATGATCTTTTCCCTTGCTTTTATCTGCTCACTCTACCACTGGCATCCCCACTCATCAGTTTTTCCACCTCTGCTATCGTCACCAAATTAGCGTCGCCATGAATCGTGTGTTTGAGGCAAGAAGCAGCTACCGCGAAGTTGAGCGCTTTTTGATTGTCCTCAGGCCAGGTCACTAATCCATAGATCAGTCCCCCCATAAAGCTGTCGCCCCCTCCTACTCTATCCACAATGTGGGTGATGTCATAAGTTGGTGCTTCGTACAGTTGTTGGCCATCGTACAAAACGCCCGACCAAGTATTGTGAGAAGCACTGATCGAACCACGTAGGGTAGTAATCACCTTTTTGGCGCGGGGAAATAGCGCCATAAGCTGTTTTAAAACAGAGAGATAGGACTGTGCATCCACAGAATGACCTTGCGTGACATCCACTCCTTCTGGGTGAAGCCCAAAATGCTTTTCTGCGTCTTCTTCATTGCCCAAAATAATGTCGCATCCAGCTACTAAATCAGGCATTACCTCATGCGGCTCCTTGCCGTATTTCCATAGTTTTTTGCGATAATTTAAATCCGTAGAAACGGTGATCCCCAAACGATTGGCGACTTGGATGGCTTCCAAACAAGCATCTGCAGCCCCTTGAGAAATAGCGGGGGTAATTCCCGTCCAATGAAACCAATGGGCGTCTTCAAATACCTTTTCCCAGTCAATCATGCCTTTTTGGATAGAAGAAATGGCTGAATGCGCTCGATCATAAATCACTTTGCTTCCTCTACTTACGGCACCCATTTCCAGGAAATAAATACCTAATCGCTCTCCCCCTCTGATAATATTCTCAGTTGCTACTCCTCTTTTCCGCAACTCCATTAAGGCACAATCCCCTAGATCATTTTGAGGGAGACGCGTGATGAATTCTGAATGCAATCCATAATTGGCCAGGGACACGGCTACATTGCTCTCTCCCCCTCCATAAATCACATCAAAACGATTGGCCTGTGAAAAGCGCTTCCATCCAGGAGGGCTCAGACGCAGCATGATTTCACCAAATGTTATAATTTTTTTCACTGTTTATTTTTTTCTGAAAATTAATTTGCTGGTTAAAGTCCAAATAAGTCAGGCATCCACAAGGAAATACCTTCAAAAAAGGTAACGAGGCCCAAAACTACAATCATCGCAATTAAAAAAGGAATTAATGGCGCTATGACTTTTGAAACAGAAATTTTGGCCACTCCTGCCCCCACAAAAAGAATCGTCCCAACAGGGGGGGTACACAGACCAATACACAGGTTTAAGACCATGATGATTCCAAAATGAACGGGGTCCATCCCCAAAGCGGTCACCACTGGTAAAAAAATGGGGGTAAAAATTAGAATAGCGGGCGTCATATCCATAAATGTCCCTACCACCAATAGCGTCAGATTGATCAATAAAAAAATCAGGAATGGATGGCTGACCGTTTCCAATAAAAAGCCCGTCATTAATTGTGGAATACTTTCAAAGGAAAACAACCAGGACATCGCCATTGAGGTGCAAATTAAAAACATGACGATGGCTGTTGTTTTGGCACTATTCAATAAAATAGAGGGCAAATCAGTCAAGGAAATACTGCGATAGCTGAATCCCAAAATCAAGGCATAAAAAACCGCTACAGCAGCCGCTTCTGTTGCTGTGAAAATGCCCTGTACAATGCCTCCAACAATAATCACTAACATCAGTAAACTAAAAAAAGCCCGTCGAAAATCTGTCCATAGCTGTCTTATGGAAACCCGCTCCCCTCTAGGAAATTTTCTTTTTCGAGCAATCAATGCCGCTACCAGCATCAAAGCCAAACCAACTAAAATACCTGGTAAATACCCAGCAACAAAAAGGGAGGCCACAGAAGCGGCACCACCACTGGCCAAGGCATAAACAATGAGTACATTGCTAGGCGGAATCAATAAGCCCGTGGTAGAGGCTGTAATATTCAAAGCCGCACTAAATGGCCTGGGATAACCTTCTGTCTCCATCCGCTCTGTCATCACACTCCCAATAGCGGAGGCCGCTGCCACTGCTGATCCAGAAATAGCCCCAAATAACATGGCTGCTACCGTATTCACATAAGCCAAGCCCCCAGGTAAGCTGCCCACCATAGATTTGGCAAAATTGATGAGTCTATTGGCAATCCCTCCTCTATTCATTAATTCACCTGCAAGGATAAAAAAGGGAATGGCCAGTAAGGCAAAACTATCTATGCCTGTCGTCATTCTTTGGGCCACTGTCGTGATACCAGGGACAGCCGCAATATTTAATAAAATGGTAAAGGTAGTGGATATTCCAATGCTGTAAGCCACTGGAACACCATAGGCCAATAAGCCAAAAAAGCTAACAAATAAGAGAATGATACTGATGATTTCGATAGACATAAATAGATCGACTTTTCGTTTTGCTTTTCCGTTTGATTATTGATGGTAATACAAAAAATTATGAACGGAGTAGAACATGATCAATAATCCGCTAAAAGGAACAATAGCGTAGACATAACCCAGTGAAATGTGCATCGCAGGAGATACTTGGCCCAGGTAAAGGGTCGTATACACTAAATTACCACCCCCAATCACCATGACGACCAAGGCAAAAATGAACATCAATATTTCAATGCTTTTCATTCGTTTTTTTAACCGCTCCTCTGTCAATTTTCTGACTAAAAAATCCATAGACAGATGTTCTCTTTTCCCATTCAAATAGGCCGCTCCCAATATAGACAACCAGATTAAAGCAAACCTAGCGAACTCCTCAGTAAAGGAATACGACTGTCCAAGTAGATAGCGACTAAAGACTTGCCCAAGCACATCTACCACCAAAAGGGCAAAAATAGTGATCAATACAATTTCAATGATACAATTGATGATATGATAGGCTTTTGTCATTTTTTAAATGGTATTTCTAGTAGAGCTAATCAGAATTAATACGCCTGAATCTCTTCAATTATCTTTTTCATTTTGGGATCTTTGGAGAATTCCTCCAATACGGTTTTTGTCTTTTCAGCGAATAGGGATTTTTCAGGATAGATGATTTGGACCTCTGCTTCTTTTAGTTTGGAAAGACATTCCTCTACATTTTTTCTCCAAAATTCTTTTTGCGCTTCAGCAGAAATCTTAGCAGCTGCTTTCATCCATGCCTGTTCTTCTTTTGTCAACTTTGTCCAATACCTCGTGCCCATAACCAGTACATCAGGAATGGAGCTGTGCTCATCCAGGGTGTAGTATTTACAAACTTCATAATGGCCTGAGGTGACAAAGGAGGGAGGATTGTTTTCTGCTCCATCAACTACGCCTTGCTGCAATGCGGTATACAGCTCACCATAGGCCATGGGCGTTGCCGCGCCACCCATTTCATTGACCATATCTACAGACATTTGATGATTCATCACCCTGATTTTCAATCCTTTCAAATCATCTGGGCTTTTAATGGGTCTATTTTTGGTGTAAAAACTACGACTTCCTGCATCGTAAAAACAGAGTCCTCGCAGTAAGTACTCGCTCCCTGCTTCTAGTATCGCTTCCCCCGTTTTCCCTTCCAATACATTAAATAGATGCGTTTTATCTCTAAATAAATAAGGGACGCCCATCACCTTGTATTCAGGTGCAAAATTGGACATGGTCGCTGCGCTTACTTTGGTCATGGCAATGCTTCCAATTTGCAATAATTCTAGCACCTCTCTTTCTGTCCCCAATTGTCCATCAGGAAAAATTTTGACGGCTAATTTTCCGTTGGAGGCTTTTAACACCGCATCTGCAAAGACCTCTATTCCTTGATGAACGGGATGTGAGATGGGTAAGGTATGAGCGAGATAAACGATTCTTTGCTCACTTAATTCTGTACAAGAACTAGTCATTAGCAACCAACCAAAGACCAATAAAAATAAAGTGTAAACCCCTTGCTTCATCTCCTTAAAATTTGAAATAAGCTTTTGCATTTTTATAACAGATATTTTCTACCATTTCACCCAAGTAATGAATATCGTTTGGCAGTTCTCCCTGGTGTACATCTTGCCCAATGAGATGGCAAAGTATTCTTCGAAAATATTCGTGGCGAGGAAAAGACAGAAAACTTCGACTATCTGTCAACATCCCAATAAAGCGACTTAGCAGGCCCATATTGGAAAGGGTGTTGATTTGCTTTTCCATCCCATCTTTTTGGTCTAAAAACCACCAAGCTGAACCCCACTGGATTTTCCCAGGGGAGGAACCATCATTGAAATTCCCCATCATGGTGGCGAATAGTTCATTATCTCTGGGGTTCAAATTATAGAGAATGGTTTTTGTCAATTGCCCCTCCTCATCCAGGCGATTTAGAAAATGGGATAAACCTACTGCTTGTGAATAATCCCCAATACTATCGCAACCCACATCAGCACCAACTTGCTTTAATAGGCGATTATTATTATTTCGTATTGCTCCCAAATGAAATTGCATGGTCCAATTTCTTTGGTGGTACATCTTAGCCAAATGGTATAAAACGGCCATTTGGAAAGCAGCTGCCTCTTCTTTATGGATGGCTTGATTCGCTTTTCTTTTTTGTAAAATTTGATCCAATTCCGCAGCATGAAAATCAACCGCATAAAGCTGTGACAAACCATGGTCAGCCAATTGGCAACCCAAGGAATGGAAAAAGTCCATTCTATTTTCCAGTGCTGCCAGTAAATCATCAAAAGTAGCAATAGGACGACCCGTTCTGTCTTCTAACTTTTCTAGAAAGGCTAGAAAGTCAGCGCCATTAATCACCACAAATTTATCAGGGCGAAAAGTGGGCAGCATCTTTAATTCGTTTTGAGCTGCACTTTCTTGTTTGTGAAAAGCTAGGCTGTCTGTTGGATCATCTGTTGTGCAGACAACCTCTACCTTCATTTTACGGAGTAGTCCCTTTACGGAAAAATCAGCCCTTTGCAATTGGGCATTGGTCTGCTGATAAATAGCCTCTGCGCTTTCCAGGTTTAATAATTCGCGAATGCCAAAGTATCTTTGTAATTCCAAATGCGTCCAATGATACAAAGGGTTTCGCATCGTGTAGGGTACGGTTTCTGCCCATTTCCTAAACTTATCCAGATCACTTGAATCACCAGTGATGTATTTTTCATCAATCCCATTGGCTCGCATAGCTCGCCATTTGTAGTGGTCGCCTCGTAGCCAAATTGCTGTGATATTCGCAAAGGATTTGTCTTGAGCAATCTCGTCAGGTAGCAAGTGATTGTGATAATCTATGATGGGCAAATCCTTTGCAAACTCATGGTATAATTGTTCTGCAAAAGAATTCTGCAAAAGAAAATTATCGTCTAAAAATGGCTTGATTTTATTCATAGCTTCTCCTCTGCATTAGATTTTAAAATACCAAGCTCTAAGCCCCTCAACTCCGCCAAGCCCCTCAGTCTACCAATGGCTGAATACCCTGGATTGCTTTGTTTATCCAAATCGTCCAGCATTTTATGCCCATGATCTGGGCGCATGGGAAGGTGGCAATTTTGTTGGCCTGCCACTTCCAATAATTTTTTCATTACCGCATACATATCTACATCTCCTTCCAAATGATCTGCTTCAAAAAAATTGCCTTCCTCATCTCGCTTGGTAGCGCGTAGGTGGATAAAGTGGATTCTATCGCCAAATTTTTCTATCATCTTGGGTAAGTCATTATCTGCGCGTACCCCAAATGATCCCGTACAAAAACAAAGGCCATTATGGGGCGATTTGACTTGTTGGAAAATAGTTTCCACATCTGCTGCTGTACTTAAAATTCGAGGAAGCCCTAGTAATGGAAAGGGAGGGTCATCAGGATGAATGGCGAGTTTGACCCCAACTTCTTCTGCTACAGGCGTAATTTGTCGTAAGAAAAAGACTAGATTATTTCGCAAAGTTGCTGCATCAATATCTTGATAAGAATCCAAGATCGCTTGAAATTTTTTCAATTCTAAAACGCCCTCAGTGGTGCCTCCTGGTAAACCAGCGATGATATTTTTAGTTAGTTTTTCTAGGTCTGACGGACTCATTTCTGCTAAACGACTTTTGGCTTTTTCTACCTCAGCATCCGTATAGTCTTCAAGGGCATTGGGTCTTTTTAAAACAAATAAATCAAAGGCCGCAAAGGCCGCTTTTTCGAAAAATAAAGCAGTAGAACCATCTGGCATGGGGTGTTCCAATTCCGTTCGCGACCAATCCAGTACTGGCATAAAGTTATAGGTGACAATAGTAACCCCACATTGCGCTAAATGGCGAATGCTTTGCTTGTAGTTTTCGATGTATTGCAGGTAATTCCCAGATGCGCGTTTGATGTCTTCATGTACAGGAATACTTTCCACTACAGACCAAACCAATCCCGCTGCTTCAATTTCACTTTTGCGCTTTTGGATTTCTGAAATAGGCCAAATGGCTCCATTGGGAAGGTGATGCAATGCCGTTACAATTCCACTTGCCCCCGCCTGTCTAATATCCCAAAGACTCACCCCATCTGAGGGACCATACCAGCGCCAAGTTTGCTCAAGCTTTTTCATTTATTTTTGAATATTTTCTAAACTCCACTAAAGGCACTGTATCCTCCGTCTACAGGAACGACAATTCCTGTAATAGAGGAAAAACCATTATCAGTCAAACCCCCATGAAAAGATTTGGCGAACCAGATGATTTAATTAGTACCCTACTT
>JBCBDH010000260.1:0-8097 GCA_038529855.1 Bacteroidota bacterium
CTAATGGAAATCGTAGGGGATAAAATAGGTTGGACAGTAATGCTCAGCTCATTGGAAAATAGCTCAGTTGTCGCTGCACAAGGGTCTAGGCTCTGCAATCTACAACGTACCACATCGCCATCATTCAAAATGCTTGTGGAAAAATTGTCTGTATTGCCAATCGCTTGTCCATTGATTTGCCATTCGTAGACTGCTCCAAGGCCAGCCTCTGCTACTATACTGCTAAAGTCAATTGCCTCCCCTTCGCAAATCTCTAAGCTAGAAGCACTAATGGAAATCGTAGGGGATAAAATAGGTTGGACAGTAATGCTCAGCTCATTGGAAAACAGCTCAGTTGTCGTCGCACAAGGGTCTAGGCTCTGCAATCTACAGCGTACCACATCGCCATCATTCAAAACGCTCGTAGAAAAATTATTTGTATTGCCAATCGCCTGTCCATTGACTTGCCATTCATAAATCGCATCAAGGCCAGCCGTTGCTACTACACTACTGAAGTCAATCGTCTCCCCTTCGCAAATTTCTAAGCTAGAAGCACTAATGGATATTGTAGGGGATAAGAGGGGCTGGACGATTATGCTCAGCTCATTAGAGAATAGCTCCGCTGTCGTCGCACAAGGGTCTAGGCTCTGCAATCTACAGCGTACCACATCGCCATCATTCAAAACGCTTGTGGAAAAATTGTCTGTATCACCGATCGCCTGTCCATTGATTTGCCATTCATAAATCGCATCCATACCAGCCTCTACTACTATACTGCTAAAGTCAATCGTCTCCCCTTCACAAATTTCTAAGCTAGAAGCACTAATCGAAATACTTGGATTGAGGATGGGAAGGACGGTAGGACTTAGCCCATTAGATTGAGCCATATTGCTCGTTAGGCAGCTTTCTGAGCTAATGACTTGGCATTGAATCAAATCGCCTTCAGCTAAGCTACTGCTTGTATAAGTGAGTCCATTGGCTCCATTGATCAATTGATTATTCAAAAGCCACTGGTACTGAGGATTCATCCCAGGATGGGTAGCTTGGGCGGTGAAGGTCAATGTCTCGCCACTACAGATTTCAGTGGCGGTGGTTTGGATGAGTAGTTCTGGTGTTAAAAGCGGTTGGACCATTAGGCTTGCAGATTGACTAATAATGGTATCCATTCGGGCGCCTATGATCAGACAGCGGTATTGGCCCATATCTGCGGGTGAACTGCTAGTGATCACCAAAAGTGAATCTTGTTCGCCAGGAATATCCACTGCGTCCTTTTGCCATTGGTAGCTCAAGGGACCAGTCCCTGAGGCCAATACTTCCAATTGTGCCCTTTCTCCTTCACAAATATTCAGGCTCATGGGCGACTGAGCGACGGCAGGAGCGATGTATTGATCTGTATGGTATTCATAAGCTCCTAGATCAACCACTGCATTGTGAAAGCGATCTAAACTATCGAGATCAACCTCAACCCCTGTAGAACGAATCACATCATTACTTCCCAAATCAATGGCTGGAGAAAGGGATTGCAGGTGCAGATTATTGCTTGCGGGTTCCATGAACATGGGATCTTGGTTAAAGATCATGCCGTCTCCACAGCTAACATTTCCATTCAAACCAGAATTGAGGGCATCGCAATCAGCCACCTCTACCAGGCAATGATTGATATGAGGCGTTCCATAGCCATTTTGGAAAATTAGGCCAAAGGGAGCGATATTCCCCCAGAAAATACTATTACTCACCTTGGGGCTACAATTCCCTGTTGGGTCACCTGCTTGATTGTAAATACAGGCTCCTACTTCTGCTTCATTATCATAAAAGGTGCAGTTAATCACTTCTGGGCTGCTGTTGCCACTTTCCGAACCCAAATTGTAAATGGCTCCCGCAGCGGTCGCTTTATTGCTGCAAAAATTACAATTGATAATCATGGGGCTGGCGCTTCCTGTCTTTCCCAGATTGTACATCCCTGCGCCATACGTAGTCGCTTCATTTTCGTAGAAAAAACAATTGGTAATCTGTGGATTACTCACCCCTTCAAGACCATTATTATAAAGGGCTGCGCCAGAGTTGACAGTAAAATTATTAGACAGTCGACAAGCAATCAGACTAGGGCTACTCACCCCTTCAAATACGCCATTATTATAAATTCCGCCGCCCCCTTTCTCCGCACTATTGTACTGAATCGTACAACTGATCAATTGAGGACTCGCCTGACCAGAAAAGCTTCCTTCATTATACATCGCCCCACCAAACCCAAGTACTTGATTGTATTCAAAAGTACAATTGCGAATGATGGGATTGGAACCTAATGGCTCAAATATGCCATCATTAAACCATCCACCACCACTATTCCCTCGTGTCCCATAAATAGTCGTCAAATCATCTGCATTGGCATGGCTAATGATAAAGCCATCCACCCAGGTGGCCTCACTGACGCGATCTGTAAAAATAACCGTGAACGCATTATTGGCGGCGGTGCCATCCCCATCAATATCTCCACTCAGCCGCGTAGGATGTAAGTCCCAGTCGCGTTCGCTCAAATGGCTTTCCATTCCAGCAAAGCCCCCATACAAACGCACGCCATCAGGAATTTGAAAGCTTATTTGTCGATCGGAATATTGGCAAGGATCACAGGTTTGGGGATAGTAAATTCCCTCAGCTACCCATATTTCTGTACCATAGGTCGCTGCATCGAGGATAGCCTTTAAGTCGCTGCTTGCATCAGCCCAGGAGGAGCCAGTACCAGTACCAGAGGGGCTTACATATTTGATCTGTGTGAATGTTGTATCGGGGGCAAGCAAAAGAATCATACACAGCAGAAAGCTGCTAAATCGATACATGGGATTATTGTTTTGTGTGTTATAGGGCTTGTTCACCAGCAAAGTTAAACCTTTTGCAGGGAAGATAAAATACCCAAAAATTCAGTTTTTGATTTTCTAAATGTGAACAGGAGAGGCTTCCTGCTGAAAACCTCTCCTGTTTTTTTACCCTTTAATTAATATGGCTCGTCTATCGCAGCAAGCTAATGTTTCCTTTCTTTATGTATTCCTGACCATTGAAACAACGAGCCCTTAGGTAGTAGCCATACACATCAGAGCTCAAGTCTTCGCCATTAAAACGACCATCCCAGCCCACTTCCTGATTCTGGGTTTCAAAAACCTTTTCTCCCCAACGGTTGTAGATGATCAAACTCACCTCGTCAATACTTACCCCGCGAACAAATAGCACATCGTTTTTGCCATCATCATTGGGCGTAAAGGCATTGGGCAGATAGACGAAGGTTTCGTTACATTCTGGATCAATCACGGTAATCGTAATCTGGCGATTGACCACACAGCCAAACTCATCCGTAATTTCTACATCGTAAATTGTCGTTTCATCAGGACTGGCAATTGGATTGGAGATGTCCGTGGCATCTAGGGTTCCGCCAGGTCCATTTTCTGACCAATCGTAGGTATAATCAATATCTTGTGTTGCATCCAGTTGGATCATATCGCCTCGCTTACAAGTCGAATCAGGATCAGCCGTCAAACTAATCTGCGCTTCCAAATCAACAACGTCAATATCAAAACTCGCTTCTTCAGAGCAACCGTGCTGATTGCTAATTACAGCAATCATTGTCGTTGGCTCCTCAGGCTGGACAATTGGATTTTCTGGATCGCCATTTAGGATAATATCTGAGGGCTCCCAGTCAATGCTCGCCTCTTGATCCCCTGCCAAAACTAAATTGATCGATACGGCGATAGAGTCACCCAGGCATAGGGTAGCATCCTGCGGCTCAGTGAATTGTACCTGATGATTAGTTACAATCACTTCTTCTGCTATCTCACAATTGTATTGATCAACTGCTTGTACATAATAAGTTGTCGAATCACCAGATACCCCAGGAGTCACAGAGATCATATCTGAATTGCCAATGATGTTTGTAAAGTCAGGATCATCTGACCATTGGTAAGCGGTTGCACCAGCGCTACTGGCGCTAATATCCACCTCTTCGCCATCACAGGAAATCACATCAGCAATAGCGGTGAAGTCGTCTAAATCAGTTTGGATAAAGACATCCACTTCTGCGGTAATTTCACAACCGCTGACATTATTGATCACCACTGTATAAGTCTGGTCTCCTGTTACTGTGACGATAGGATTAGGTGCATTAGGATCGTCAATGCCTGTGGATGGGCTCCAATTATAGAGGAGTTCAGGATCGGCATTGGGATAGAGGGCGACTTCTTCGTCAGGACAGCCAGGCGCATTTTCTGGTACATCCACATCCAATACATCAATATCAATGGTTTGTGTAATATTATCGATACAGCCACTTTCTGTTGTCACTTGTAGCTCAACGGTAATCGAACCATCTTCATCAACAACAATACTGGTATTCTGATCCATTGAATTATCTCCTGTACTGAAGGTCCATTGCCAATCCATAATTGGGCTAAGGCTATGGCTGGAAAAATCGATAAAGGCGATAATCGCCGTATCTGTACAAGACTCGTATTCCCACTCAAAGCTGGTATCAAACAGAGGAGTTGGTGCAACGAACAGGTCGAGGTTGACTGGATCAACTGGACAGTTTGCCCCCTGTGGTAAATCCAAGGTCACCGTATAGGTTCCAGAATCTGGATAGATATAGGCTACTGATGAACCCGTAGCGGTAGCCCCTGGATTGCTAGGATCGCCAAAATTCCAAGTGTAATAAGTCAGATCAGGACCATCAACACTAAAGTCAACAGCAAGATTATCGCATTGGCGATTGGTAATGATATCAGCACTGAAGGTATCAATGACTGCTAAGTCAAAGGACTCAGTCGTACTACATCCAAATTGATTGGTTACTTCCACCATGATGGTTTGCTGCCCCAAGATGGAGGTATTGATCATTGGATTGGCCGTATTGGCACCAGAGAGAATAGCTGAAGCGGGCGTCCAAACATAAGTCAGCGAATCCGCGGGATCATTATTCTCAATATTAAACTGGGTGGGGACATCCTCACAGGCGAATGCATCTCCCTCCATCTCCACATCCAATAGGCCATCCGTAACGGCTGTCGTATCTACTTCTGTACACCCATTGGCATCTTCTGCTACGACAATGTAGTTGTTACTACCCGCAATGGTGAGATTGATGGTAGCGGTATTCCCTATGGAATCACCACTTTCGGTAAACCAAGTAAAGTCAATACCTGGTAGGCTACTAGAAGCAGTTAGAGAAATATCTGCCTCACAAGTGATCATATCATCGGTTGCATCTAATTCAATTGGATCAAAAGCGCCTTCAACGGCTACGCTAGCTGTTGCGGAACAGCCCAAAGAGTCCGTTACCATTAAGCTGTAACTTCCACCATCCAGATTAAAGCGATCCTCTGGATTGGCTGAACCTGTCAAATCCGACCAGTCAAAACTAAAGCTGCCATTTCCTCCAGATAGGCTGGTCACTTCGATACTGGCTCCATCCTCACAACCACCATTTAGTGGCGCAATATCCAGATCAATTTGCTCAGGCGCAGATACATCAAAACAAGCACTTCCTGCAATACAATTATTCGCATCACGAATCAAGATACAGTAAGAACCAGGTCCCAATTGGCCATTGACATAAGAATTATCGAGATCGTCAAGGATTTGAATGGTTGCGGGTTGAGCAAAATTATTATCGTAGTCAATATTGAAATCAGCAACGGCGTCATTGCTTGTCTTACAAGAGGTTTGGATATCTGGGCTGGTCAGGGTGACATTGGCAGAGGGGACATCGTCGTTGAGGCCAAAGGTAATGCTACTTTGGCAAGCTCCATTGACCGTATCAATGGCATTGACGGTATAAATTCCTCCAGATAGATTTGGCCGATCGGCCCCAATAAAGCCATCATTCCAAATAAAGTTGTAGTTGGCATTTCCACCAGGGACGACGATGCTGACCGAACCGTCTGCATTATTACAAGTGGGCTGGGCATTAATATTGGCTTGCAAGCCAATATTGCTGGAGCTTAGAATGGTAATGGTTAAAAAGTCTTGGCAATCAGCTTGATTTGGGTTCGTGACCGTTACAAAATAACGACCTTCTGCCAAGTCGTTGCGCTCGCTCGCCGTCACGCCATCGCTCCATTCATAGGTAAAGGTATTGGGGCTTAGAATGGCGGTTCCATCAGATAGGCCACAGCCAGCAGGGGTTGTTTGAACCCCCACAGAATCAAAATCTGCATTACCCACAGTGAAGGTTTCTTCTATGGCACATTCATCATCCGTCGCATCGACAATACTTACAGAATAGGTTTCCGCCACAATATTATTGGCCACATTGTCGCTGCTTATGGAAGGGTCCCAAGTGAAGGTATAATTAGAAGGATCATTAGACATGGTAATAGTTACGGAGCCATCCATATTTCCACAACTGGCCTCTACAATCACAATACTCTCAATAACAGGTATCTCACAATCGCATTCATCAGTAATTTGAATAGCACTTTCAAAAGCGGTACAGCCATTGGCATCCGTGACGGTAAAACTATAAGCACCTGCCTGTAGATTGGGGCGATCCATTGGATCAGTAGTACCAGCAATATCCGCCCAATCAAAGGTATATGGTGCTTGGCCACCGCTTACTTTTAAAGTAATAGAGCCCAATGCCGTACAATCCTCATTGCGAATTTCCACATCTACATCAATGCGTTCTGGGTCGCGGACTTCAAAACAAGCTCCACCTGCCACACAATCATTAGCGTCTTTCACCTCTATACAATATTCACCTACGCCCAAACTATCGCCATTCTGCATCATGCCATTGGCATCAAAAATGGTGACGGTCTCTGGTGTGGCAAAACCAGGAGAAAGGTCAATGGTAAAAGCAGCCATTGCATCAGCAGCTCCAACGCAGCTAGTCAGTAAGACGGAATCTACTGTGACAGTAGCTCCAGGTACATTATCTGTTAAAACAAAATTAGTCGTAGCTACACAGCCCGTAGGTCCAAGGTCTGTAACCGTAATGCCATAGATGCCAGCGGCTAGATCATTTCTGATTTGGCTCGTATCGCCATCCGCCCAGAGATAGCTATAGAAAGAACTTCCTCCTGTTACGACTATAGCCACCTCTCCGTTGGCAAAGCCACAATCAGGCTGACGGATGATGTTGGGGGTAGCCATCAGTGGATTGATTTGATCGATTTCTACTTCAATGAAATTCATGCAACCAGTGGCTGGATCAGTGATTTTCACGATACAAGTTCCCGCTGGTAGATTGATGGCATTATTGCCCGTCTCTCCACTGCACCATTCATAGTCAAAGCCAAATGGAGAAAGGGTTGCCGTTCCATTGGCTTCATTACAGGTGGCGGGAGTGGTTTGAACGATGGTGGCTTCGGGGCCATCTACCGTTCCGACCGCAAAGGTTTCTTTGATGGTACAAGAAGCATCTGACTTATTGATAACTTCTACATTATAAATACCTGCTTCCAGGTTATTAGCCATATTTGTTGAGCTTATATCAGGTGTCCATATAAATAGATAATCGTCGAGATTACCCGCTACATTGACGGTTGCTCGCCCATTATCTACCCCACAATCAGCCTCAACCACTACGATGCTTACAATCGTTGGATCAACACAAGGAATCACACAATCAATAATATCAAAGCTCGCTCCACTTACATCTAATGCCCCACATATCGCGCCGCCTCCTTGAATCAATAATCCATTGACATCAAAACCCGTCGTCGTACCAATCACAACCGTACTCAAATCCAATGTCGTTGAATCGTAAACCAAGGTATGAATCGTATAGCTGCCTGTACTGTTGATGGTAAAACTTGGGATGTTATTGGTAGCTTCAACCACTAGCCCTGCTCCTGAAGTCAATACATAGACCGTCGCAAAACCCGTAGGTACTACCGCGTCGCCATTGGTCGTCGCGCCAATCGTTACCACTCCTCCGCTTGGCAGACAATCTGGCGTAGCTGCCGTCAAGGTTCCTGCATCAGCGTCGCAAGTCACTGGGCAATCCGCAATGCTAAAAGGCGCTCCGCTTACATCCAAAGCCCCACATATCGCACCACCTCCTTGAATCAATAATCCATTGACATCAAAACCCGTCGTCGTACCAATCACAACCGTACTCAAACCCAATGTCGT